>CAXMOH010000404.1:0-2359 GCA_964194855.1 uncultured Hyphomicrobium sp. | reverse complement strand
GTTGGGGGCCGTCCGGAGGGGCAGCAGAAGTGAACGCCACGTTCAAGACGGTAATGCTCTGGATGTCGTTGCTGGTCGTCGTCTTCCTGGCCTGGCATTTTGCCCAGTTCCAGAAGAAGGAGACACCGATAGGGTTCAGCGAGTTCATGACCCAGGTCGAGGCCGGGAAGGTGGCCGACGTCACCATCACCGGAAACGAGGTCAAGGGTCATCTCGCGGATCGCGAGGCGTTCAGAACGTTCGCTCCCGGGGGCTACGACAAGCTCGTAGACACCCTTCTGGCGAAGAAGGTGACGGTCAACTACCAGCCCGACCAGACCCCCACCTGGGCCAACATGCTGATCTCCTGGGCTCCTTTCCTGCTGCTGATCGGCTTCTGGATCTTCTTCATGAGACAGATGCAGAGCGGCGGCAACAAGGCGCTGAGCTTCGGGAAGTCCAAGGCCAAGCTCATGGCGAGCCAGCAGAAGAAGGTCACGTTCAAGGACGTGGCAGGGGTCGACGAGGCCAAGGAAGAGCTCCAGGAGATCATCGAGTTTCTGCGGGAGCCCCAGAAGTTCCAGAAGCTGGGCGGCCGGATCCCCAAGGGCGTGCTCCTGATGGGCGCCCCTGGGACGGGCAAGACCCTCATGGCCCGCGCCATCGCCGGCGAGGCCAGCGTGCCGTTCTTCTCCATCTCCGGCTCGGACTTCGTGGAGATGTTCGTCGGTGTCGGCGCCTCGCGGGTGCGGGATCTGTTCGAGCAGGGAAAGAAGAACGCGCCCTGCATCATCTTCATAGACGAGATCGACGCGGTGGGTCGTCACCGCGGAGCCGGACTCGGCGGCGGGCACGACGAGCGCGAGCAGACCTTGAACGCGCTCCTCGTGGAGATGGACGGCTTCGAGTCCAACGACGGGGTCATTCTCATCGCGGCCACCAACCGGCCCGACGTCCTGGACCCAGCGTTGCTGCGGCCCGGGCGATTCGACCGACGGGTCGTGGTGTCGCGCCCCGACGTGCGCGGCCGCGAGGGAATCCTCCAGGTCCACACGCGCAAGATTCCCCTCTCGGAGGACGTGGATCTCTCGATCGTCGCTCGCGGGACCCCTGGCTTCTCAGGCGCGGATCTGGCCAACCTCGTGAACGAAGCGGCGCTCATGGCGGCCCGCTCGGCCCAGAAGTTCGTGACCATGAGGGACTTCGAGTCCTCGAAGGACAAGGTCATGATGGGGGCCGAGCGCAAGAGCCTCATCATCACCGAGGAGGAGAAGAAGGTTACGGCCTATCACGAGGGCGGCCACGCGCTCCTCGCGGAGCTCGTGCCGCACGCGGACCCGGTTCACAAGGTGACGATCATCCCCCGGGGGATGGCCCTCGGCCTGACCCAGCAGCTGCCCAACGAGGAGAAGCACAACTGGACCAGGGAGGCCCTCGACGCCCGGATCGCCGTCCTCATGGGAGGCCGCATCGCGGAGGACATGACCTTTGGCCAGATCACGACCGGAGCCCAGAACGACCTCGAGCAGGCAACCGAGGTGGCACGGAAGATGGTCTGCGAGTGGGGCATGAGCGATGAGCTCGGCCCGCTGACCTACGGCAAGAAGGAAGAGGCGATCTTCCTGGGCAAGGAGTTCAACCGGCACCAGGACTACTCCGAGGCCACCGCTCGCCAGATCGATGCCGAGATCAAGAGCATGGTCACCGAGCAGTACGCCCGGGCGAGCGACCTCCTCAAAGAGAACAAGGACGCTCTCGGGCGCGTGGCGGAGGCGTTGCTCGAGCGCGAGGTGCTCGACTCCAGCCAGCTGAAGCAGCTCATCGCCGGCGAGCCGCTTGCGCCGCTGGAGCCGACGCCGGCGCCGAGTCCCGCCCCTCCGGTCCTCGAGACACAGGACGAGGAGAGCGATCGTGGTGTGGGCCTTCTGTCGCCTCCGGTGGCGGACCCCAAGCCGTCGTCCTGACCCGTCACCGGAGGCATCGAATCGAGGCGAGAGACGAGGAAGAGGCGCCACTACCGCATCCTCCTCCGGGGGGAGGAGGTGGCCCTGGGGCGCCGGACCCTGGTCATGGGCATCCTCAACGCCACGCCCGACTCGTTCTCCGACGGCGGGCAGCTGCCGACGGCGGAGGCGGCCATCGCCCACGGGCTGGGGCTGTTCGAGGCGGGCGCCGACTGGGTCGACGTGGGCGGAGAGTCCACGAGGCCCGGGGCGGCGAGGATCGAGCGGGACGAGGAGATGCGCCGCGTCGTGCCCGTGATCGAGGGCTTGAGGCGGCGGGGAGCAGGGCCGATCTCGGTGGACACCACACGGGCAGACGTGGCTGAAGCCGCACTCGATGCCGGGGCCGATCTCGTCAACGACGTGAGCGCCTTCCG
>CAXMOH010000403.1:0-6452 GCA_964194855.1 uncultured Hyphomicrobium sp. | reverse complement strand
GTCGCGCTGGAGCGAGAGGCCGGCGATCACCCCGGCCATGACCACCACCGATCCCATGGTCGTGTCGGCGGCGTCGAAGACCGCCTCCTTGTCCTCCTGGAGATCCTTCTGGTACCCGGCGGGGAGGCCCTTGAGCAGGGCCAGGAGCTGCACGAGTTTTCCGTCGACGCGGGCCGCCTTGCCACGCACCAGCTCGAGCGCGTCCGGGTTCTTCTTCTGGGGCATGAGGCTCGAGCCGGTGGTGAAGGCCTCGGGCAGATCCACGAACCCGTGCTCGGGGCCGGCGAAGTGGATGAGGTCCTCGGCCAGGCGGGCGAGGTGCGTCTGGAGCATCGCGCAGGCGGAGACGAACTCCACCGCGAAGTCGCGGTCCATCACGGCGTCGAGAGCGTTTTGCGAAGGGGCGTCGAAGCCCAGCTCCCGCGCCATGGCGTCGCGGTCCAGGTCGAGCGCCGTCCCCGCCAGGGCGCCCGAGCCGAGCGGGAGGATGTTCACCCGCGTGCGCGCGTCTCGCAGCCGCTGGTCGTCACGCACGATGGCCCAGGCGTGGGCGGCCGCCAGGTGCCCGAACGTGATGGGCTCGGCCACGCGGGTGTGTGTGAAGCCGGGCATCACCGCGTCGGCCCCGGAGCGCCCCTGCTCGGCCAGCACGTGGACGAGGGCCCGCAGCCCCGATCTCAGCCGATCGATGGTTCCGCGGATCCACAGCCGAAGCGCCGTGACCGTCTGCTCGTTGCGGCTGCGGCCCAGGTGCGCCTGGCCGGCGAGATCTCCCACGACCTCGCTCAGCCGCTCTTCCACGAAGCTGTGCACGTCCTCGACATCGAGCTCGCGGTAGCCCGGGTCCTCCAGCGAGCGCTTGAAGACCTCGTCGAGGCCCTTGTCCAGCGCCTCCGCGTCGTCGGCGGGGATCGCCCCGCAGCGGCCCAGCGCCCGGACCCATGCCTTCGAGGCCGCGATCTCCTCCGCGAGGAGGCGGCGATCGAACGGGAACGACCGGTTGAACTCCCAAAACGCAGCGTCGGGGTCCGCGGAGTAGTTGCCGCCCCACAGCTTCATGTCCGAATCTCCTCGACACGGAAGACGCGTACGGCCTGCGCCTTCATGCGGCTCTCACGTCCGGTAGTGCGCGTTGATGTTCACGTACTCGTTCGACAGGTCGGAGGTCCACATCCATCCCGTGGCCTCGCCTTCACCCAGGTGGACCTTGATCCGCACAGGGTCTTCTTCCATGGCCGTCGCCGCTCGCGCTTCCTCGTATTCGCGGGCCACGCCGCCTTCCGCCACCCACACGTCACCGATCCAGATCGACACGCGGTCGCCCTGGACCTCCACCCCCGCGCGGCCGGCCGCGGCGAGGACGCGCCCCCAGTTGGGGTCGCCGCCGTGGAGCGCCGTCTTGACCAGCAGTGACTCCGCGACGACCCGGGCGACCCTGTCGGCCTCGTCCGCCGTCCGCGCTCCCTCCACCCGGACCTCGGCCACGCGGGTCACACCCTCACCGTCGCGCACGAGCATCTGCGCCAGACGCCGGGCAACGTCGGTCAGCGCAACGCGGAAGGCGTCGTAGTCCGGGCCCTCGTCCGAAACGACCGCCGCTCCAGAGGCGCCGCTCGCCAGGACGACGGCACAGTCGTTGGTCGACGTGTCTCCGTCCACGGTGATGCGGTTCAGGCTCTCTCCGACGGCGCTCACCAGCGCACGGCGCAGGAGCGACGCTTCGATCGCGGCATCGGTGGTGAAGAACGCGAGCATGGTCGCCATGTTCGGGGCGATCATGCCCGCGCCCTTGGCCGCGCCCCCGATGAGGCAGGGCGTCCCGCCCAGTGTGAGCTCGACCGAGGCCTCCTTGGGCCGGGTGTCGGTCGTCATGATGGCCAGCGCGACGTCGGTGCCGTGATCCCGGGACAGGGCGCCGGCAGCATCGGCGATACCGGTGCGCACCCGATCCATCGGGAGCGGCACTCCGATGACGCCGGTCGATGCCACGAGGACCTCCTCCGGAGAGCAGCCGAGGGACGTGGCCGTGAGGTGCACCATCTCCCGGGCGTCGTCCAGTCCGGCGGGGCCCGTGGCGGCGTTGGCGCACCCCGAGTTGACGACGATGGCGCGCGCGCGTCCCGCCGAGAGGTGCTTCCGTGACACCAGGACAGGGGCCGCGACCGCGGCGATCCGGGTGAAGACGCCGGCGGCCGTGCAGCACTCGTCGGCCACGATCAGGGCGAGGTCGCGCCCTTCGTCCTTGATCCCGGCCGCGATCCCTGCGGCTCGGAACCCCCGGGGTGTGGTGATGCCGCTGCTCATTTGGTCCCCAGGCTATTTCTTCGACCCGCTGTCGTCGCGGGTCATGGCCCGCACCCGTTCGGGCAGCCCGTAGAGTCGGATGAAGCCCCCGGCGTCGGCGTGGTCGTAGGCCATCCCCTCTCCGAACGTGGCGAGGTCCTGACGGTAGAGACTCCGGGGCGACCGCCGCCCCACCGGGTCGGCCTGTCCCTTGTAGAGACGCACTCGCACCTCGCCGGTGACCTCCTTCTCGGTCTCCTCCGCGAAGGCCCCCAGGGCCTGTCGCAGGGTCGAGAACCAGAGCCCGTCGTAGACGAGCTGCGCGTAGCGCACGGAGATCGCCTGCTTGAAGTGCAGGGTGTCGCGGTCGAGCACGAGCCGCTCGAGCTCGCGGTGGGCGAGGTGGAGCACGGTTCCCGCAGGTGTCTCGTAGACGCCGCGGGACTTGATGCCGACCAGGCGGTTCTCAACGAGGTCGAGCCGCCCCACGCCGTGCGCGCCAGCCACCCGGTTCAGCGTCTCGACCATCTCGATGGGGCCGAGCCGTTGTCCGTCGAGCGAGACGGGGACGCCCCTTTCGAAGGCGAGGACGATCTCCTGGGGCTCGTCCGGGGCGTCGAGGGGATCCACCGTCAGCTTGAACATGTCCTTCTGGGGCCCGTCCCACACGTCCTCGAGGTTTCCCCCTTCGTGAGAGAGGTGCCACAGGTTGCCGTCGCGGCTGAAGATGTCCCGGATGGTGTTCTCCACCGGAATGCCCTTCTTCGCGGCGTACTCGAGGGCGTCCTCCCGGGAGCGGATGTCCCACTCGCGCCAGGGGGCGATCACCTTGAGGTTCGGCGCGAAGGCCCCGTAGGTCACCTCGAAGCGCACTTGATCGTTGCCCTTCCCCGTGGCGCCGTGCGAGAGGGCGTCGGCGCCTTCTTCGAGAGCGACCTGAACCTGGTGGTAGGCGAGGAGCGGTCGTGCCAGCGCCGTCCCGAGAAGGTAGCGGTCCTCGTAGACCGCCCCGGCAGCAAGGGCCTTGTAGCAGTAGTCCCGGACGAACTCCTCGCGAAGGTCGCGCACGATGCACTTGCTCGCCCCGGTGGCGAGCGCCTTCGCGGTGATCGCTTCGTAGTCATCTCCCTGGCCGACTTCGCCGCAGAAGGCGATGACCTCAGCCCCGTCGTAGTTCTCCTTCAGCCAGGGGATGATGATCGAGGTGTCCAGCCCACCCGAATAGGCCAGAACGACCTTTTTCACGCTGCTCATGGTCTTCTACCTTCCGTTGCAATGACTCGGTCATCTCCCTGTGTCGGCAGCACCTGGTCGAAGAGAGGCGCCTTCTCCACCGCTCCCACCACCTCCCGGGCCGCCGCCAGCGCTTCGGGCGGGAGCCAGTGCACCGCGATCTCGTCGCAGCACAGGCTGAGGGGGCACGCCTTGCAGTCGGTGGCGAGCTTGTCGAGGAATCGCTCCCGCCGGGTCACGTGAAAGCCGAGGCGCTCGAAAAGAGAGACTCGCCGGGTGAGGGCCAGGACCTCGGCGAAACCCCGGGGCCAGGCTTTCGTCATGAGGTGCTCGATGATGCCGCGGCCGATACCGCGGCCGTTCATGTCCGCACGGACCGCGAGCGAGCGGATCTCGCCGAGGCCGGGCCCGAGCTCGCTGAGCGCGCAGCAGCCCACGACCTCGCCGTCGACCTCGGCCACGGCAAAGTCCCCGAGGCTCGCCCGCAGGGACTCCTCGGTGCGGGGCAGGACGAGGTTCCGCTGGGCGTAGTCGTTGATCAGGGCGAGTACCGGCGGGACGTCCCGCTCGGAGGCGTTACGCAGGAGCACCGGCTCCCCCTGAGAGAATGGCGTCGAGTGCGTCCAGCAGCGTCTTCATCTCCGAGCGCTTCACCACCAGCGGCGGGAGCAGCCGCAGCACGTGAGGGCCGGCCTTCACCGCGAGGATGCCTCGCTCGCGCAGGCCCGCGACCACCGGGCCTGCCTCGCCCCGCAACTCCATCCCGAGCATGAGGCCGATGCCGCGAACGTCCGCCACGGCTCCCTTGTGCCGTCTCGCCAGCCGTCGCAGGCCGCGGAGCAGGTAGAGCCCCCGGGCCTCCAGGCCGTCGAGAAAGCCCGGCTCGGTGAGGTGATCCAGCACAGCCAGCGCCGCCGCCGCCGCGACCGGGTTTCCCCCGAACGTGGAGCCGTGATCGCCGACCTTGATCGCGGGAGTGAGCGTGTCCTTCACGAGTACGGCACCCATGGGCAATCCGCCCGCGAGAGGCTTTGCCAGGGTGAGGATGTCGGGGACGACGCCCGAATGCTCGTAGGCGAACATCTTTCCGGTGCGCCCCAGGCCGCACTGGATCTCGTCGAACACGAGGAGCGCCCCTCGCTCACGACACAGCGAGGCAAGGCCCTTCAGGAACTCGGGCGCTGCGGTACGGATGCCGCCCTCGCCCTGCACGGGCTCCACCATGACCGCGGCCGTCTTCTCGCCCACGACCTCGGCCACAGCCGCCAGGTCGTTCAGCGGGCAGAACCGCACGCCCGGGATCAGGGGCTCGAAGGGCTCGCGGTACTTCTCGGTCCACGTGGTGGAGAGCGCTCCCATGGTCCGACCGTGAAACGAGTTCTCGAAGCAGACGAAGTCGGTCCGCCCTTCCTCCTTCCCGATGCGGCGTGAGAACTTGAGCGCGCCCTCGATGGCCTCGGTGCCCGAGTTGCAGAAGAACGCCTTCGAAGGGAAGGCGAGGGACACGAGCCTCTCGGCAAGCGCCATCCCGGGCTCGGTGTGGTAGAGGTTGCTCGCGTGGATCAGGAGCGCCGCCTGCTTCTTGATGGCGTTCACGACCTTGCGGTCGCCGTGGCCGAAGCCGTTGACGGCGATGCCCGCGGCGAAGTCGAGCCAGGTCCGGCCCTCCCGGTCGATGAGCTTCGCGCCCTTGCCCTTCACCAGGACCAGATCGCGGTCGTAGACGTTGAGAAGGGCGTCGCTCATGAGGCCCCCTCGCTCGCTGCCTTGCCGTTCGCGACCAGGCGCGTGCCGGGGAACGTCCCGAGCAGTCGCGCCTTGCCGGCGATCACCACTTCGGGAATGCCGGCGGCGCAGGCGTCGAGGGCCACCCGAACCTTGAGCGCCATGCCGCCGGCGATCGTGCCGTCCTCGATGCGCCGGAGGGCCTCCTCCGGTGTGAGTGAGGCCGCCGTCTGGTCACCCACCCGCACGCCGTCGACGTCGGAGAGGTAGACGAGGGAGCGCGCCTCGAGGGCGCAGGCCAGGCCCAGCGCCGCCTCGTCGGCGTTCACGTTCACCGACCCGCCGGCCGGGCCTGTCGAGACCGGTGAGATCACCGGGACGAGGTCCGCCTTCCACAGCGCGAGAATCGCCGCGGGATCCACACGCTCCGGGGTGCCCACGCGCCCGAGCCCCTCCTCGAGACGGGCGTACATCAGGCCGCCGTCCCGGCCGGAGAGACCCACCGCAGGGGCGCCCGCCCTGGTCAGGCCCGCGGCGAGTGCCTTGTTCACCACACCGGAGAGGACCATCTCGACCACCTCCATGGCTGCCGGAGACGTCTCCCGCCGCCCGTCGACGAAGCGCGACTCGATGCCCAGGGCGCGCAGCAACCGGTCGACGTGGCGTCCGCCGCCATGAACGAGCAGCGCCTTTCCGTCGACGCGCTTCACCTCCTCCGCCAGCGGCCCCACGAGCCCGGGGTCCTCCAGCGCCGGCCCGCCGATCTTGTAGACGTGGGCGTCGCTCACGCCGCCCCTCCGTCCGACTCGAACGCCGAGGGAAGGCCCGCGTTCTCCTTCCATCCCATGGCCAGGTTGAGGTTCTGGAGGGCTTGTCCTGCGGCGCCCTTCACCAGGTTGTCGAGTGCCGAGAAGATCACGACCCGGCCGCGAGCGGCAGGATGCACCGAGATGCGGCAGTCGTTCGTGAGGACGACCTCGCCGAGGCGGGGCGGGGCACCCTCCACAACGTGAACGAAGGGCGACGCTCCGTATGCCTCGCGGAGGGCCGAAACGAGCTCGTCCGGCGTTTTCCCGGTGCGGACATGAAGCGAGGTGAGAATCCCTCGTTTCACGGGAAGCAGGTGCGGGCAGAAGGTCAGCTCGAGACGCTGGCCCGTCGTCTCTTCGATGACGGCCTCGATCTCTCCCACGTGCCGGTGCGTGCGGCCC
>CAXMOH010000402.1:0-2670 GCA_964194855.1 uncultured Hyphomicrobium sp. | reverse complement strand
TCGGGCCTCGTGCTATGCTCGCCGCCGCCATGCTCGACCTGAAGTCCGTCGTGGAAAACCGCGAGCAGATCCTGGCCATGCTCGTGTCCCGCGGGCAGAGCCTGGAGCAGATCCAGGCCTGGCCCGGGCTCGCCAAGGCGGACCTCTGGACGCTCGCCGACGAGCGCAAGGCGCTCATCCAGGAAGTCGAACAGCTCCGCCACGATCAGCGCAAGGTCGGTCAGGAGATCGCGCGACGGTCGAAGGCGAAAGAAGATGCCTCCGAGCTCAAGGCGGAGATGAAGGGCGTGGCCGAGCGCATCAAGCAGGGCGATGCGCGGCGCCAGGAGGTGGAGGGGGGCATCCGGAACTTCCTCCTCGTGGTGCCCAACGTCCCCGACGAGAGCGTTCCGGTGGGTCGGGATGCCTCCGCGAACGTCGAGGTCCGAAAGGTGGGGGAGCCGCCGAGCTTCGGCTTCGAGCCAAAGGCCCACTGGGACCTGGGGCCGGAGCTGGGAATCCTGGACTTCGAGAGGGCGGCCAGGTTGTCCGGCGCCCGTTTCGCGGTGCTGTGGGACCAGGGGGCCCGGCTCGAGCGGGCGCTCGCGCAGCTCATGCTCGACACCCACGGCTCCCGGGGGTATCGGGAGGTTCTTCCCCCTTACTTGGTCTCCGCGGAGACGCTGATCGGCACCGGCCAGCTTCCGAAGTTCGAGGACGACCTCTTCAAGACCGCGGCCGGCGAGCGCGATCTCTACCTCATCCCCACGGCGGAGGTTCCCCTCACCTGCCTCCACCGCGACGAGATCCTCGACGGCGAATCCCTTCCGCGGAAGTACGTCGCCCACACCCCCTGCTTTCGTTCGGAGGCGGGCTCGTACGGGAAGGACGTGCGCGGTCTCATTCGCCAGCATCAGTTCCACAAGGTCGAGCTGGTGAAGCTCGTGACCCCCGAGACCTCCATGGAGGAGCTGGAGGGAATGGTCGGTGACGCCGAGGAGATCCTGAAGCGGCTGGGGCTGGCATACCGGGTCGTGGTTCTCTCCACCGGCGACATGGGGTTCTCCGCCGCCAAGACATACGACATCGAGGTCTGGCTTCCCGGACAGGGCGCCTTCCGGGAAATCTCGTCCTGCTCGAACTGCACCGACTTTCAGGCCCGCCGGGCGAACCTGCGCTACCGGCCGGACGGGAAGGGGAAGCCGCGCTTCGTCCACACGCTGAACGGCAGCGGCCTCGCGGTGGGGCGCACCCTCATCGCGCTCCTCGAAAACTACCAGCAGGCGGACGGCTCGGTGGTCATCCCCGAGGCACTCCGCCCCTACATGGGCGGAGCCGAGCGGATTAGCCCGCTCGAGCCCAGTAGTCCACCAGCACCGTCACGAGGAGCAGCAGGCTGAGGGGCAGCGCGATCCCTTGGAAGGCTCGATCGAGACGCTCCCGCGACCGCGCCAGGCGATCGAGCCCGAGGAGCGCCAGGAGCGCGGCGGCCCAGACGAACGCGACTCTCTCTTCGGCCACCGGGGGACGCCACGGCGGCCGCTCCGTGCCCAGCCGCGAGGTGAGCCTGGGCAGATAGCGGGCCGGGGACACCTGGCCGCCGAGCCTGTCGAACACGCGCAAGTCACCGTCGCGGGTGTGGATCATCCGCATCTCCCGAGGCTCGACGCTCATCAGGAGAGCCAGCGCGATGCCGGAGGCCGCCAACGGCCACCGCCAGTGCGCCAGCCCGAAGGTGGGTCTTTGCGCCACACGTGCGGCAGCCGCCAACGCCAGCACGGGCACCAGCGGCACGAGAAACCGGCCTGGCGGCGAGAAGCCCCACCAGTTCTTCCAGGCGAGCACCGGCAGCATCACCGCGATGATCGTGAGGCCAAAGGCCAGAAGCTCGCGCCGGGAGCGGCCCAGGAGGCGCCGAAGCCCCGCGAGCCCGAGAACGAAAACAGGCGCGTAGACGAGCAGCCCGAATCCTCCGTCGAGAAAGACGCCGAGCAGCGTCCGGCCCGGTGTCATGCGGGCCATGGGTTTTGGGATCCGCGAGCCGTAGAGTGCAAACGGGTCGGGGCGACCGAAGATGACCCAGAAGTAGCCGAAGTACAGAAGCGCCATGGCCCCCGCGGTCGCCCCGAAAGCCAGGCGTGCCCGGCCCCGGAGGCGAACGAGCGCGTACACCCCGAGGACCACCGACACGAGCGCCACCTTCACGTGCAGCCACGGCAGAGCCGAGAGTGCGAGCGCGGCCACCGCCGCCCCGGCTGGGCCGGGAGACGACAGCAAGAGGGAGAGGGCCAGAGCGATGGCGAAAGCGCAGACGACCTCGGTATAGGCGAAGTAGGTATAGAAGAAGATGGGTGGCCCCACCGTGGCCACGAAGGCCAGAAGAGCCGCGTCCTCGTCGGCCCCGGACTGGAGCGCCATTCGGCGGACGAGCAGACCCAGAGCCGAGGCGAGGATCGAGAAGAAGACCACCAGGGCGGGCCGGCCCCCGAGGGCATAGACGGGCGCAATGAGAAACGAGAGCCCCGAGCTGTGTGTGGGGAAAGGCCGGCCGTCGGCTCGTCGCGTGCCCGCGGGCATCCGGTGGAGCCCCGGCACGTACTCCCGGTAGTCCTCTCGAGCCATGTTGTCGCGGAGATCCAGGTCCCCATCGCGCCAGATGCTCTGCGCCATCATGAGGTAGTCGATCTCGTC
>CAXMOH010000401.1:0-3745 GCA_964194855.1 uncultured Hyphomicrobium sp. | reverse complement strand
CTCCTCGAGAGCTGGTCGTCGGCGAACGGCAAGAGCCAGGGGCACAGCTTCAACCTGTATGGCCGCGACGGAAAATGGCACCAGACGTGGGTCGACAACAGCGGCCTGCTCCTCGAGCTGGTCGGAGGCCTTCGAGACGGGCGGATGGTGATGGGCCAGGACCGGCCCGGTCCGGACGGAAAGGCGGCCCGCCACGAGATCTCCTGGGAGAAGCTCCCGACTGGCCAGGTGAAGCAGCACTGGCGCTCCACCACCGACGGCGGCAAGACGTGGAACGACGTCTTCGTGGGGATCTACACCAAGAAGAAGTAGCGGGCTAGGGCCGTCGCTCGAGCTCCTCGGGGGTGTAGGCGCGGCCGTTCTTGACCACCAGCTCGACGCTCACACTGTTCTCGATCTTCTCGAGCGGGTCCTTCTCGAGCACCACGAAGTCGGCGAGCTTTCCGGCCTCGAGCGAGCCGAGGTCTTTGTCGAGGCCCAGGACCTCGGCGGGCCAGAGCGTTGCGGCCCGCAGCGCCTCGTGGGGTGTGAAGCCGCCCTGCACGAACGCCCACATCTCCCAGTGAACACCGAGGCCCTGGAGCTGGCCGTGGCCTCCCAGGCACACTCGGCCGCCGGCGTCGGCGATCCTCTTCGCCGCCGCCGCCACGTCGATGTGGTGCCAGTCCTCGTCGTCGGTGACGAGAACGTCGCGAATCCGGCCCAGGCGATCCACGACGCCCTGGGGCACGTAGCGCTGCAGCCGCTCGTCCCGCCAGATGTCGTAGTGGTGGTAGAACCACTCCTCTCCCTTGATCCCGCCGTAGGCGACGAGGAGCGTTGGGGTGTATCCCGTTCCGCTCCGACCGAACAGCGTCACCACGTCCTTGCCCAGCGCCGCGATGGGCAGCGAGTGCTCGATCGTCGTGTGGCCGTCGAGGATCATGGTCATGTCCGCCTCGAGGTCGCCTCCGCCCTCGGGCACGACCATCACGCCCTCCTCCCGCGCCGCCTGAACGATCCACTGCCGCTGCTCGCGCCGCGGCTGCATGTAGGACTTCACCGTGAAGGCACCCAGGGACTTGAGGCGCCGGACGTGACGGCGTGCGTCGTCGAGGCTCTCGACCAGGGCCCGTCCCGGGAGGGCCGCGCCGTAGAGGATGAACCCGGTGGAGAAGATGCGCGGGCCGGTCATGAGGCCGGCCTCGACCATCTCCGCCTGGCCGAAGACCTCGTGGGTGCTGGCCGAGGGGTCGTGGGTGGCGGTGACTCCGTACGCGAGGTTGGCGAGGTACTTCCACGGCCGCTCCGGAAAGACGTCCAGCGTCGAGGAGTGAAGATGCGCGTGCTCGTCGAAGAGCCCGGGAATGATGGTGCGGCCCGAGACGTCGACGGTCCTGACGTCCTTCGGCAGCGCCACGGACGAGGCGGGCCCCACGGCGCGGATGCGATCGTTCTCCACCACCAGGACGCCGTCCTCGATGACTTCGTCGCCGTTCATCGTCACGAGACGCGCCCCGGTGTAGGCCACGACACCCTCGGGTCGGGCCCGGGGCAGCTCGAGGACGATCTCGATCGTCTCGGCCTCGGGCAGCTCGTCCTTGTCCTCAGAGTCCTCGCTCTCCTCCTCTGCCGGAGCCTCCACCTCGGGCTCCGGGACCGGCAGGGCCTCGTCGAGCCCGACCCGGCTGTACGTGGGCCCGAAGATCCAGGTGACGGTTCGCCCGCCATCGGCCCAGCCCACCCACTCGCCCCCCTCGTCCGAGAGCTGGCCCACCGGCAGCGCTCCGTCGTCGACGGCCACCTCCACCGTCTGGCCCCCGAGCCTCGGCATGGCGGTCACGTAGGCGTTGTGGGCCTGGGTGAATGCCACCCAGTTTCCGTCCGGTGAGACGCTGGCCTCCTCCGCGGCCCCGAGGCTGAGATGCGTCTGGTGATCCGTCCCGTCCAGCTTCACCGAGACGAGGTGGGTGTCCGGGACCTCGCGGGGCTTTCCTTCCGGGTCGTTCTCCACATAGAAGATGCGCTCGCCGTCTCTGGAGAACCGGGGCTGGGTCGTGCGCCGATTCGTCCCCCGGTTCGGTGTCCCGATGACGTAGTGGCTCGGGCCACCGGTGGAATCGACCCAGTGGATCTCGTGCCAGAGCTCGTCTGCGGGATCGTGGTCGCGGAAGGTGGCGCCCGATCCACGGACGAAGACGACCCTGTCTCCCTCCGGCGAGAATGCCGGGTTGGCGTACTGGCCGGGCACCTCGGTCAGCCGGCGGGCCGCACCGGCCTCGGCAGAGCCGAAGGGTCGCGTCCAGACATGGCCGCCCGTGTCGTCGTTCCATGTCACGAATGCGAGCCGGGACCCGTCGCTGGAGAACGCGGGGGCGTACTCGAGCTCGCTCGATGCGGTCAGGCGGCGCGGGGTACCGTCCGGGAGGTTCATGACGTAGAGATGGCCCATGGCCTGGAAGACCAGATGCCGGCCATCGGGGCTCTCCACCGGCCAGCGCAGGATGCGTGCCCGAACGGCCTCGGCGCCGAGGCTCTGGGGAAACCGAAGCGTCTCGGTCACACGCTGCTGGACCGCCGCTTCGAAAGGGACCGGGGACCGGGCTCCCGTCTCGACATCCCATCGCCAGATGCGCCCTTCGGCGGTGGCGACGAGCGAGCCCCCGTCGGGCGTCCAGGCAAAGCCGGGAAAAACACCGTGAAAGGCGAAGCCCTGCTGGTTGTCGCGCTGGACGTTCGAAGCCAGCGTCCTCAGCCGGCCGGTGGCCACGTCCAGGAGCTCGAGGCGGGTTCGGGCTCGCACTCGCCGAGTGAAGGCGATCGTCTGGCCGTCGGGCGAAACGGTGGGGGCCGCCGCCCCCCCGTGCTCACCCGTAATGGGCACCACCTGGCCGGTTCGGCGATCGAGGCGCTTGATCTGCCAGATGCCCGGGTTCGGGTTTCGGCCGTAGCGGAAGCGGCTGTCCCGGGCGGAGAAGTAGAGGAAGCGGCCGTCGGGGGAGAAGGCGGGGTCCGCGGCGTCGGGCTGGGTGTCCTTCTTCGTCAGCTGGATGCCCTTGCCGCCTCGGACGTGCCACATCCAGAGCTCCACCGTGCCCAGCGACGAAGTGTCGGTGAGGCGCTTGCGTCCGACCACATACAGACCGTCCGGGGTCCAGGCGGGGGAGTTGACGAAGGCATCCTCTTCGGAGCTGATGGCGCGGGCGTTCTTGCCCTCGAGGTCTGAGATCCAGAGGTTCTCCGTGCCGCCGCGGTCGCTGGCGAACGCGATCCATTCGCCGTCGGGGCTGAAGCGTGGCTGGACGTCGTAGCCAGGACCGCTCGTGATCCGGCGGGCGTCGCCACCCTCCATGGGCAGGAGGTAGAGGTCGCCGAGCAGAGAGAACACCAGGCGCCGCCCGTCCGGATGGACGTCGAGGCTCAGCCACGTGCCCTCGTCGGTTGTGAACGTGATGTCTCTCGTGGGCCCGTGGGCGTCCTCGACTCTCCACGGCGCATCGGAGTCGGGCCCTGTCGAGTCGTCCGCCGGGTGGGCCTGGGCCAGCCCTGCAATCAGGGCGAGCCCGACGGCTGTCATGAGATGTCTCTTCACTGGCTGTCCTCCTTCGAGCCGCAAGCGGCCAGGCGGGGAGCGAAACGATCGATGGCCTCGAGCCGGTTCCGAAGCAGGATGCCCCAGCGGTCCCAGTCTCGCCGGGGGCTCTGGGCGTCCAAGGTGTCCAGGTGTGGGAGCGAGTCCTCGTCGGGGATCGTGCTGGCCGGCGCT
>CAXMOH010000400.1:0-4823 GCA_964194855.1 uncultured Hyphomicrobium sp. | reverse complement strand
GCCCCGTCCGCTCTCGAGGCGCAGGGGTCCGATTCCGTAGCCCCCAGCGATGCGATCCGCATCGCCACCATCGGCATGGGCGGCATGGGCTTCGGCGACACGCGGACGGCCCTCAGGGTCCCCGGGGTCGAGTTCGTGGCGGCGGCGGACTGCTACGACGGCCGCCTGACCCGGGCGAAGGAGACGTTCGGCAAGGATGTGATGACGACCCGGGACTACCGGGAGATCCTCGCCCGTTCCGACATCGACGCCGTAATCGTCGCCACGCCCGATCACTGGCACGCCCAGATCGCCACCGACGCGATGCGGGCCGGAAAGGCCGTCTATCTCGAGAAGCCGATGATCCACGACCTCGACGAGGGCCCCGACCTCATGAGGGTCGAGAAGGAGACCGGACAGGTCCTGATCGTCGGCAGCCAGCGGGTCAGCTCGGTCGTCTACGAAAAGGCCGGCGAGCTCTTCCGAGCCGGCGCAATCGGCACGCTGAACATGGTCGAGGCGCGCTACAACCGGAACTCGGCCCTGGGTGCCTGGCAGTACTCGATCCCGACCGACGCCTCCCCGGAAACCGTCGACTGGAAGGCGTTCCTCGGGGATGCCCCCCTGCGCTCCTTCGATCCGCTGCGCTTTTTCCGCTGGCGGAACTACTGGGACTACGGCACGGGCGTCGCGGGCGACCTGTTCGTCCACCTCTTCTCCGGCATCCATTTCGCCCTGGGGTCCAACGGACCCACCCGCGTCACCGCCACCGGCGGGATTCGGTTCTGGAAGGACGGCCGGGACGCCCCGGACGTGATGGTCGGTCTGTTCGACTACCCGGAGACCGGGAACCACCCGCCCTTCACCCTGTCCCTGCAGGTGGATTTCGCCGACGGCAGCGGTGGCAGCCAGGAGTTCCGCTTCATCGGGAACGAGGGCATCATGACGATCAGCGGGGCCGGCGTCAGCGTGTCCCGCCGGGCGGCTCGGAGCGAGCCCGGCTACACCATCGACACCTTCAGCAAGGCCGAGCAGAAGGCCTTCCTCAAGGAGTACAAGAAGAAGTATCCCGAGTCCGCGAGGGCGGAGCTGGCGGAATCAGGAGAGACCCTGTACCGGTCACCGAGGCAGTACAGCGACCGCCTGGACCACTTCCGCAACTTCTTTGCCGCGATGAGGGCCGGCGGAGGCGTCACCGAGGACGCGACCTTCGGCTACCGTGCGGCAGCTCCGGCGCTTCTGTGCAACATGAGCTATCGAGACAAGCGGATCTACGACTGGGACCCGGAGGAGATGCGCCTGACCGACAAGGCCGCAACGTAGAGGAGCATGAGCAAGACGGTTGTCGGGGTCGCGCTCGCGATTCTGGGATGGGCCTCTCCCGTCGTTGCCGAGGAGACTTTCGACCTGCTCCTCCGCAATGGTCTCGTGATCGACGGCTCCGGCGCCGAGGGCTTCGAAGCCGACGTCGGTCTCCGAGACGGCAGGATCGTCCGTGTGGGGGACCTTTCCGCTGCGACGGCCAGGCGGACGATCGACGCCACCGGGCTCGTGGTGGCACCCGGCTTCGTCGACATCCACAACCACTCCGACTTCACGCTGCTCGAGGAGCCCCGGTGCGAGAGCATGATCCGCCAGGGCGTCACGACCATGGTCCTGGGCGAGGGTGGCTCCGCCGGGCCGGTCAAGCCGGGTGAGCACGAGTGGACGACTCTCGGCGGCTACTTCCGCCACGTCGAGGACGCCGGGGTCGCGGCCAACATCTGCTCCTACGTCGGCCAGACCCAGGTGTGGACGTACGTCAAGGGGCACGCCCTCGAGCCCGCCACCGCCTCGGAGGTCGAGGCGATGAAGAATGAGGTCGCCCGGGCGATGAAGGAGGGAGCGATGGGCCTCGCGACGTCCCTCCTGATGCCCCCCTCCAGCCTGGTGACCACCGGGCAGCTGGTCGAGCTGGCGAGCGTCGCCTCTCGCTACGGGGGCGTCTACTCGAGCCACATCCGAGACGAGGGCTACGGTGTCTTCAGCTCGATCGAAGAGGCGATCGACGTCGGCAAGGGGGCCGACATCCGGGTGGACGTGATCCATCTCAAGATCGCCGAGCAGGAGCTCTGGGGCCGGATGCCCGAGATCATCTCGATGTTCGATGACGCTCGCCGCCAGGGTCACGACATCCGAGCCAACGTCTATCCCTACAACGCTGGGCAGAACAACCTGCGGGCGATCATCCCTCCCTGGGCCCACGATGGCGGCAACGAGGCGATGGTCGAGCGGCTGCGGGATCCCGAGATGCGCGCCAGGATGAAGAAGGACATCCTCGAGGGCATCGACGGTTGGTACAACCACCTGCTCGCCGTGGGCGGAGACTGGAATCGCATCCTGCTGGTGGGCCTGACGACTCCCTCGAACCGGCCGTTCGTGGGCAAGCGCATGTCGGAGCTCGTCGAGGCGCGTGGAGGGGATCCGGTCGAGGTCCTCTTCGACGTCCTCCTGGAAGAGGGTGGGAGCGTTCGAGCCGTCTACTTCCATCACCAGGAAGACGACATGCTCTACGCGCTGAAGCAGCCGTACACGTCCGTCGGCTCCGACGGCTCAGCGGTCAGCCCGGACGGCGCCTACGCCGACATGCACCCTCATCCTCGATGGTACGGAACCTTCCCTCGGGTTCTCGGGCGCTACGTTCGGGAGATGAAGGAGCTCACGCTTCCCGAAGCGATTCGGAAGATGACCTCGATGAACGCCGCAAAGATCGGCATCCTCGACCGAGGGCTCATCAGGGAGGGGTTCCGGGGGGACGTGACGCTCTTCGACGCGAACACGGTCGTCGACCGAGCGACCTTCGAGGATCCTCACCAGTATCCGGTGGGAATCCCCTACGTCATCGTCAATGGCGTGGTCGTCCTGGACGACAGCGAGCACACGGGGGAACTGCCCGGAATGGTCCTTCGGGGGCCGGGTTACGAGCCGCCGCCCTGAATTCGAGAGCCGCCCTCCGCTCAAGGACCCGGTTGCGGCACCCCACGGCACGCTCTGTCCCGGAGGCCCGAGGTCCTCAGGCCATGTCCATTCCAAGTAGCCTCGCGGCGTTGTCGTGGTACACCTTCTTCAAGATCGCGTCGGGAAGCCCGATGCCGTAGATCCTGAAGATGCCCTGTGGGGGGATGCGGCCCGGCGAGTAGTCGAAGTGCTCGTCGAGCGTTTCCAGGAAGCGGAAGTAGCCCTGGAACATCTCCGGGACCAGGATCTGCTGCGGGTCCCCATAGTTGTTCGGCGAGGCGTCGGTTCCGAACATGATCCGGTCTTGGTACTCCTCGAAGAAGCGCCGTGCTCGGCGCGGCTGGCGACCCAGGGCCCCCAGGCTGGCGCCGAGCTCGACGAGGGTGTTGGGGTACCTGTCGAGCCAGGCGGACACATCATCGAGATTCTCCGGGTGCGTCGACACGTGCAAGCCGATGAACGTCGTACCGGGAAATTTTTCGATCACGCGATTGCGGGCGGCGTGGAGCTCCGGCTTCGTCGGAAAATCACTCCCGTAGAACTTCCGTTCCGGGTGCCGATACAGCTCCTGCCACCGTTCGTTGAAGCGATCGAAGGGCGTGAAGAACGCGTCCGGATCGGAAATGTGGATGAAGACCGGCAGGTTCAGCTCGCCCGCGGCCTTCCACGACGGGAAGAGCCGCTCGTCGTCGATCTTGATCAGTGGACCCTGCTGTCCCCGCTCCCGTTCGTCACGAGAGAAGCCGCCCTCGCGCAGGTAGAGGCCCAGCGTCTTGGAGACCTTGAAGCCTACCGCTCCTACCTTCTTGGCGTGGCCCAGCTGCTGGGCCTGCCACTCCGGCCAGCCGGGATCCTTGAACTTCGTGTAGTCCGGCGTCGTGCAGGTGACGAATCGGCCCTCGTACGGTTTGACGAGAGTGTTCATCGTGCTCTCGAGCCCTTCCGCCGATCCGCCCGTCAGGTTCACGAGCGTTTGGATGTTCAGCTCATCCATCCACTCCACGATCCGATCCAACCGCTGCTCGGGCGTGCCCTGCAGGGGGTCGTCCGGCTGCGGCGTCCTGCGGAAGACGCCGGTGATGTGTGTGTGCATGTCGATGACCGGGTACCGCGCCCGTGCCACCGGATGCTCCGGCACGACGAGCATGCTCCTCGGCTCGAACTCGGTGAGGCGCAGCTCGTCCTCCCGGTTCTCCGGGTAGGGCGCCGTGATCGTCCTCCGGGGATCGTGAGAGCGCGGAGGAGCTTGCGCGGCCGCCGCCCTGGAGCGTGCGACCGCCGAGGTGGCCAGTGCTGCACCGAGGAACTGACGTCGATTGCGCTTCATCGGCGCGTCTCCTTTCGACGAGACCCACCGCTTTCACCCCGGGGTTCCCGGTTTCCGCGCGGAAGGCGAGGGGATCGGGCGTGGGCGGGTGGTAGAAAAAAGGACGGGTGCGGGACGGTTCCGCGCCCGCCGCAGCAGTATAGTCCTGTCAGAAGCCGAGTCGCGCCTGAGCCGGAGCCGGCGGGTGGGCGCCAGACTAGACGTACCGGTGAGCGTCGTGAAGGAGGTATCACCATGTCCTCGCAAAGAGTCTCTCGCCGTAGCTTTTTCCGGGCCACAGCCGGCGGTCTGGGTGCGGCAGGCCTCGCCGCCCACACCGTCGTCCTGAAACCGCGCCCTGCAGAGGCGGCTTCCAGGGTCGCTCCCCCGAGTGACCGGATCGGGCTGGGCATCGTCGGCGTTGGCATGCAGGGGAGCGGTCTGTTGCGCCGAGCGCTCAGCCTGCCCGGAGTCGAGTGCGTCGGAGCCGCCGAGCTCTACGATGGCCGGGCGCGACTGGCGAAAGAGATCTGCCGCAAGG
>CAXMOH010000399.1:0-6865 GCA_964194855.1 uncultured Hyphomicrobium sp. | reverse complement strand
GCTACCTGCATGTCGAGGACTCCGACCCGGCCACCGACGACCGCCGCTTCGAGTACGGATGGATCGCCCAGCGCACGGCCGCCTCCGCCGAGGCTCTGCTCACGGCCCCGGAGACCAAGCTCATCGCCGCCGCCGCCTACTTTGCTCTGCCGGAAGTGGAGGCCTACAACGACGCTGCGACCGGCGGACGCCCGCGGTGGCGGCTCGACCGCGATCCCGATCTCGCCAGCTGTCTGGCCGTGACCGAGCCGGGCGTCATAGCCTCCGGGGGCGCGCTCTACGTCGCGATGTTCTGCTTTCGTGCGGCGCAGGACCAGGATGTCGTCCTCGTCCGCCTCACCCATGGGACGGCCGAATGGGCCTATGCGGGGACGCTCCTCACGACCGATGACGCCACCGCGATCAACCCCGCCCTCGTCGGGTTCAACGCCGCCGACATCGTCACGGTCGGAGGAACCCATCGACTTCTCGTCTCGCCCACCGTCGGGGCCGGCTACCTCGGGTGCATCGAGTACCAGGTGGATCTGGGAACGGGTCGGCTGCGAGACGACGATGGCGACGGCCCGGATCCCCTCTTCGGCTTCCCGAAGAACGAGGACCCGGATGTCTTCCAGACCGGCGCGTGCACCTACGACGAAGAGAGTCCGCTCGGCCTGATCGTGGGCGACACCTACTTCACGGGCATCCAGTTCCGGCTGATCGCGACCGGGGAGCCGATCTAGCCAGGCTCACCCGACGGCACGGCCGCTCGGACCGCCCACTTCAGGCACCCGAGACCGATGAGGTAGAGCCCCGCACCCACGAGGAGGGCCTGGTCGAAGCCCCAGAGCATGGCGAGAGCGATGGCCCCGACCGACCCGAGCACCGACGCGGCGCCGTTGACACCCCAGGCCCAGGGAATGAGCTCCGGGGCTTCACGATGCAGCATGCGGATTCCGGTGGGCATGGGCATCCCCAGCGCGAGGCCGAGCGGGGCCAGCGCGAGGACCGTGATGACGACCCTCGAGGGTGCCCCGAGCTGCACGAGGGCATAGAAGAGCGGTGAGAGGAGGCCCACGGTGGCCACGACCAGGGCCACGACGAGCAGGATCGCCCTCTGCAGGGCCCGCGGGAGCGCGTCTTCAGAAAACCGCCCGCTCAGCAGGCTGCCCAGGCCGCTGAAGAGCAGGATGGCAAAGAGCACGACGGTGAGGGCGTACGCGGGATGCCCGAGAAACAGCACGCACTTCTGCACCAGCACGACTTCGACCACGATGAAGCCCATCCCGAGAGCGGCAAAGAAGAGCAGGAAGGGCATCCGTCCTCGCCGTGGCGTCGCCTTCAGCCGGCCGCGAACGAAGAGAAGCGGCCCCAGGATGAAGGCCAGGACCACGAAGAACGTGATCACCACGAGCCCAAACAGGACGAGCGTCCCGAGGTTCGTGCGGCGCCACTCGCCCCGGGTCCAGCGCTTCTGAAGCAGCTTCTCGAGGCGGACGGTCTGGAAGAAGAACGGGTTATTGTCGCGGGTCGGCGAGATGTCGCTGGGGAAGGTGCGCCAGACGTCGGCAGGGTTCGTGGCCGTGATGAGGCGGGTCAGGTCGCTCGGGGGACGTGTGCGCGGCGTGTAGAGCAGCTCGAGCTCGAGCCGCCGAGCGAAAGCCTCGGCACGCTCGACCTCCTCTTCCGAGAAGGGCGACTTCTTGAGCAGGACGTTGGCCGTCGTGAGCGGCATGCCCTCGTCGGGCCCGCGCACGATGATGAAGTGGCGCCACGGGTCGGCTGCCCCCTCCCCAGCGAGCACCTCGCGGCCCAGGGACACGAGCCGCAGGAGCTGGTCGGGGGGAGACTGGTGCCAGCGGGTCAGACTGAGGATCCCGTCCGGTGACAGGCGCCCGAGGTAGTCGCTGAACGCCTCCACCGTGTAGAGGTTGTTCTCGCTCAGGGCGAACGCCCCCGCGGCGGTCGCCGCCCACGTGTCGACCATGGAGCCGACGATGAGGTCGTAGCTGTCGGTGGACCGACGGAGGAAGCTCCGGCCGTCGTCCACCTCCAGACGGACCCCGGGCTGTCTGTAGAGGTGGCCCGAGTAGGTCAGAAAGGGGTCCGTGCTCATGACGTCCCGGGCCACCAGCGCGTTGACCTCCACCGCCGTGATCGCGCCAGCCCCGTGGTGGCGAGCGATGATGACGTCCTGGCCTCCGCCGGGACCAATGATCAGGACCTTGTCGCGGCCGCCGAGGTGGTAGGCGAGACTCTCGATACGGTCCGCCAGCTCGCCATGGAGATCCGGATTGCTGCCATCGCGGTACATCACCGTCGCCGCATCGGAGTCGATGAAGATGAGCTGGCGGTCGGGATCCTGCGTCCGGGCGACGGTCACCCTCGAGAAGGAGTTCCAGCGAGAGAAGACGACACCCTCCTCCGAGAGGCCCTTGGATTCCCTGAGCGCGATCGTTCCGCTCGCGTGGTTGAATCCCAGCACGGCAATCGCCAGACCGAGCACGGGGAGCAACCACCGCCGGCGGCTGACGAGGAGCCCTCCCAGGACGCCAAGAACCGCTGCGAGCAGGACGGTGTCGATGGCCCCCAGGAGGCCGAGCGCCGGAACGAGGACCAGGCACCCGAGGGCAGCGCCGGCGAGATCGAAGAGATAGAGGCGACTGATCTCCCGCGCCCACGTGGAGATGGCCAACGTGATCACGCAGCCCGAGAAGAAGAAGGGCAACGCCGCCGCACCGTAGATCCACGCGAGCGACCGGAGCGTCGACAGATTCGGCGAAACCGGCGACAGGGGGTGAGACAGGATGACGACGAGCGCGACCACGGTGGCGACGGCGAAGAGTGCGCTGAAGAGCGCGAGAAGGCGCGACACGCCGCCATCGTCCAGGCGGGGCCTCAGGACGTAGAGGAAAACTCCGCTCGCGCCGGATCCGAAAAGAGCCAGCGAGATCGCCAGGAAGGCGAAATGGTAGAACATCGTGGCCGAGAAGAGCCGCGTCAGAGTGAGCTCCAGCATCAGCGTGGCCAGGCTGATCAACCCCACGCCGAGAAAGCGAGCAGTGCTGGACGATGGGTGTGCGTTAGTCAAGCACTGGGGATTCTGGTACGAACGGCCCGACCGAGTCCAGTCCGCCCGTGAGTTTGACCATCCACCTGAGCCCGGATAGGCTGGCGTACTGCGCATCCCCCGGTGAAACGTGGAGAGAGCGGACCCGCACATGAACATCCTGATCATCGGCGACGTCGTGGGCAGCCCGGGGCGCGGGATCCTGAAGAAGGCGCTGCCAGTCGTCTTCGAGAAGTACGACATCGACTACTGCATCGCCAACGCCGAGAACGCCGCCGGGGGCTTCGGGGTCACCAAGGACGTCTGCGACGAGCTCCTGGATGCAGGCGTCGACTGCCTGACCTCGGGAAACCACATCTGGGACAAGAAGGAGATCGTGGGCATCATCGATCTCATCCCGCAGCTTCTGCGCCCTTTGAACTATCCCCGGGATCAGCCTGGCCGTGGGGACCACATCGGCAAGGGCAAGCGCTCCGGCGTGCCTGTGGCGACCCTCAATCTCAGCTGCCGTGTCTTCATGAACGGGTCCATCGACGACCCGTTCGCCCTGGGCAGCGAGGCCCTCGACCGGCTCCACGAGGAGGCCCGCATCGTGATCGTGGACGTGCACGGCGAGGCCTCGTCGGAGAAGACGGCGCTCGGGCACCACTTCGACGGGCGGGCGGCGGCGGTCGTCGGCACCCACACCCACGTCCCAACATGCGACCACCGCATCCTGGCCGGCGGGACCGCATACTGCACCGACATCGGCATGACCGGCCCCTACGACTCGGTGATTGGCGTGGAGAAGGACGCGGTCCTTCGCCGGTTTCTCACCGGGATGCGGACGCGCTTCGAGACCGCCAGGGGGGATCCTCGATTCGCGGCGGTGGTGGTGGACGCCGACCCAGAGACCGGCGGCGCCCGCTCGATCGACCGGATGCTGCTCACTGCGGACGATCTGAAGAGCCTCTGAGCTCTGACCGCCCTCGTGCGGTGCGGAAGGCCACGTGGCCGAGCCCTCCCCGGCGGCTTCTGGAAATATCCTGTTCTACGGGAAGACGGGGAACCCGTTTCGCGCTATCCTCCGGGTGGCTCCAGGTTAAGGAATGAACGAAGTCGGCTTCCGCGTGCTCGTGGCCGAAGACGAGGCCACGTTCGGGCTCACAGTCGCCCGAGCGCTCAAGAACCTCAACCACGAGGTGAAGGTCTGCCCCACGGGCAAGGCCACGTTGAAGTCCCTCGACTCCGCGGAATGGGACGTGCTGCTGCTCGACCTGAAGCTGCCCGATGCCGACGGGGTGGACATCCTGACCCGGGTTCGCAAGGAGCATCCGGACCTGCAGACGATCATCGTCACCGGGTTCGCAAACGTTCAATCCGCCATCGAGACGATGCGGCTCGGCGCCTTCGACTACCTGACCAAGCCCCCGAACTTCGAAGAGCTGGGCATGCGGGTGGAGAAGGCCGGGGGAAAGACGCTGCTCGAGCGCGAGAACCGCCGCTTGCGCTTCCAGGTCCAGCGCAACCTCTCGTCGGACATCCTCACGCGCTCGCCGGTGCTTCAGAAAGTCCTGAAGACCATCGCGATGGTTGCCGCGGCCAGAACGCCGGTGCTCATCGAGGGCGAGAGCGGCGTGGGCAAGGAGCTGGTGGCGCAGCACGTGCACAGGCTCTCCCCTCGAACGAACAAGGGCTTCGTCGATCTCAACTGCGCGGCGGTTCCCTCGAGTCTCCTCGAGAGCGAGCTGTTCGGCTTCGAGCGAGGGGCGTTCACCGGAGCCGGGAACGAGAAGCCGGGGCTGGTGGAGGTGGCAGACGGGGGGACCCTCTTCCTCGACGAGGTCGGCGAGATGGTCCCGGAGATCCAGTCGAAGTTCCTGCGGGTTCTGGACTCGGGAACGTTCTACCGAGTGGGAGCGACCCGCAAACGGCGGGCCGACTTCCGCCTCGTCTGCGCCACGAACAAGGACCTCAAGGGAGAGGTGGCGGCGGGGCGATTCCGAAAGGACCTCTTCTACCGCATCAACGGCGTCAAGGTGGTCATCCCGCCGCTGCGGGAGAGACCCGAGGACATTCCCCTGCTCGTGGAGCATTTTGCCCGGCTTCTCCCCAATCAGAAGAACTTCTCCCCGGCCGCCCTGGCGGCGCTTCAGGAGCACGACTGGCCGGGGAACGTGCGCGAGCTCCACTTCGCGATCGAGCGGGCGGGGCTCCTCGCGGAGGGCGAGAACATCGATCTCCACGACCTGCCCCCGGAGATCGTGGAGAGGACCGGGCGCACCACTGGCACGCCTGCCCCACCCACCGTGGCCAGGCCGGAGGGGAACGAGGCCGCCTCCGACTCGGCTCTCCTGACCGGCGACGGGCCAGACGGCGCCCGCGTTCGCGCCGCTCTCGAGAAGGCCAAGTGGCGACGGGAGCAAGCGGCCGAGATCCTCGGCGTGTCTCCGAGGACGCTGTACCGCTGGATCAAGAAGCTGGGGCTCTAGCCCGGCTCGAGTCTCTCGCCCTCGCTAGCGGAGCACGTCCCTCGCGCTTTGTTAGCGTGAGGGCTCCTGCAGGCGGACCTGGGCCTCGCGTGTCTCGCCACTCCGCCAGACGGTCAGAGTGACCGTGTCGCCGGGGCGGTAGCCACCCAGGCGCCCGAGGAGATCCCCGACCGTTCCCACCTCCTTGCCGTCGATCCTCTGGATGACGTCTCCGGGGGCGATGCGGCCGCGGTTGCCGATCCGGGCGCCCTCGAGTCCGGCCTCGGCGGCGCCGGTGCCTTTCGCGACGCCACGGATGAGGACGCCTTCGATCCCGAGACGGCGCGTCACCGCCGAGCTCAGTCGCTCGTCGAGGCTCACACCGAGCACGGGCCGGATGACCCTGCCATGGAGAATCAGCTCGGGGACGATCCGACTCACGGTGTCGACGGGGACCGCGAAGCCAATGCCCGCGCTGGCCCCCGAGGGGCTGTAAATCGCCGTATTGACGCCGATCAGCCGGCCGGCGCTGTCGAGGAGGGGCCCACCGGAGTTCCCGGGGTTGATGGCGGCATCGGTCTGGACCACGTCGAAGATCGTGGTCCCGCTCGCGGTCTGGATCGAGCGACCCAGCGCGCTCACGATTCCGGTCGTCAGGGTGTAGTCGAGACCGAAGGGGTTCCCGATAGCGTTCACCTTCTGACCCACTCGCAGATCGCGGCTTGTGCCGATCCGGATGGGCACTAGCTTCTCCCGTGGCGCGCTGATCCGGAGAACAGCCAGGTCCTGGTCGCGAGCAACGCCAACAACCGTGGCGTCGAACTCGTCGTCGCCCAGCGTCACCTGGGCGGAGCCACGCCCCCCTGCAACGCCCTGGACGACGTGGAGGTTCGTGACCACGTGCCCCTGCCGATCCCAGAGGAAGCCCGACCCGGTTCCCTGCGGCACCTCGAAGACATTGCGGGAGAAGTAGTCGACCCGCTGGACCCTCGTCGTGATGAAGGCGACCGACGGAGCGGCCTTTTCGAACAGGTCGATCGTGTGGCGCTCGTCCTCGTCGAGAAGGGGGGGGGCGGCGGGCGCCCGGGTGGAGCCGGGAGACGGGCCGGCCGGAAGCCCGTCTCCGGGTCCGCCGGACGAGACGACCCTCTGGATGGCGGTCGGGACGAGCAGTCCGAGCGCAACCCCGCCGAGAAGGCTGCCAAGAAACAGGGTACGGACTCGGCGCATGTCGCTTCCTCCAGGCTCCACCACCATCATAGCGCCGGCGGGGCTCCTGCCGGCCCGGAAGGGTGCGACGCTCCTGATAGCCCGGATTATTCGTCAGACTTCGTCGCGAGACGCGTGAGAGCGCAGCCGAGGCGGG
>CAXMOH010000398.1:0-5842 GCA_964194855.1 uncultured Hyphomicrobium sp. | reverse complement strand
TCGACGCCGGCCGGGCGTGCACCGACGATCACTCCCGCCTCGAGCCCGCGCACCCAGCGAATGAACTCCCACCCGATCACAACGATGGTCAGCAGGAATCCGGCCTGGGCGACGTGACGCATCCACTCGATCCGTCGGCGTTCTAGACGACTTTCTTCGCCCTGGGGCGGGCGCGGCGGGGGCGGCCGAACGCGCTGCCGAGGAGAACGATGTCCTCGAGTCGGTCGGCGAGGCGGAGGATCATGTCCCAGTCCTTGGTGACGATATCCTGGGAATGGGCGAGGCCGTTGCGGAGCTGGGCGAGCTTCTTGAGCGCCCGTTCGCCGGCCTCCTTCGACGGGACGTCGAGGAGTCGGCGGGTCTCCTCCCTGCGCAGGAGGATCATCCCCTTGTCGGGGAGCTGGAGGCAGTCCAGGAGCCGCAGGTCAACGTCGGCCCCGTGACGCCTTCTCTCGCGGAGAAGCTCCTTCGCCTTTCTCAGACGGCCGGCGGAGATGAGCTCCGTCCACGAGTCGCCGGGGTGCCACACGTCGATGAGGCCCGTGAAGGCGCCCTCCAGGAGAGTGACCAGGCCAAACAGCCACATCCGCACCGGGGGTTTCTGCACGTCGGTCCAGGTGACGATTCCGGCCACGTGTCCGAAGGCCGTCACGAAGATGCGGTCGCGGCCGGCGAGCCGTCGGAGCCCCTCGACGATCGGGGTCCCCCCCGAAACGACCTCCTCGTCCTCGAACGGACGGAGCGCATCGCCGCAGACGCGGACGTCCCCCAGATCCGAGGCGGTGGCATGGCCCGTCACCAGCCCGCCTTCGCGGACGCCCGCGACCGCGAAGCCCCGACGCCCGAGCCGCTCGAGCGCCGTCGCCGCCGGCATCTGGGCGTCGAAGGAGAGGAGCGCCTCCGCCATGTCCCGCACGTGGAAGGCATCCCGGAAGGTGCGCTCGAGCCGGTCCTGAAGCGCCCGAACGTCGGTCATGAGTTCACGGGAGCCGGAAGATCGGCGAGGCGCATGACACTCCATTCTGTGTGGAGAGCACCCCGACCCGCAAACCGCCCGACCCGACCGAGCTTGCGAACCGGGAGGCCGCGACGATAGCCTGTGGTCACGACACGTCCTCGTATGGTGACCGGTACCGGAGCAAGACCGAAAAGAGAGCCCATGATTCGTATTGTCGGTATCGTGCTGCTGGTGATCGGACTTGTGGGCCTGGCGGTAGGGACGTTCCAGTACACGCGCCAGAAGAAGGTCCTCGACGCCGGCCCCATCCACATCGAGCGGAAGGCCACGGAGACGGTCACCATCCCGCCGCTCGCCGCGGGGGGCGTCGCCGCCCTCGGCCTGGTCCTGACCGTGATCGCGGGACGGCGCAAGTAGGCTCTTGGAGAGGTGAAGATGAGGCAAAGGGCGGCGTTCGTGGTGATTGCGATTCTGGCGCTCCAGCCGTTTCTCTTCGGCACGACAGCGAGGGCTGCGGCCAGTGACCGGTCACGGGACCAGGCGATCGAGCGAGCGTTCGAGGACGTCCTGGACCGCGAGCCGACCGAACGGGAGCTGCGCCGCTACCGGGACCTCATGGAGGACGAGTACTGGACGGAGCGCGACATTCGCGACGATCTCCGGGAGCGCTCGGACTACAGGCGGCGCGAGGATCCGGAGAAAGTCATCCGCCGCGCCTACGAGGACATCCTGGATCGCAAGCCCGATTCGAAGGGGCTCCGCCTCTACCGCAGCCGGATGATCGACGACGACTGGACCGAGCAGGACGTCCGGGAGGCCTTGCGATCGAGCCCGGAGCACGCGAAGTACCGCCAGAGCTCGGCCGACAAGATCGTGCGCCGCGCGTATGAAGACATATTCGACCGCGAGCCGGATTCGAAAGGGATCAGGATGTACCGCGCGAAGATCCTGGACGACGGCTGGGACGAGCAAGATGTGCGCCGGGCCCTGAAGAAGAGCCCCGAGTACCGGGAAAAGAACCGTATCAGCGGCGAGGACGCGGAGGAGATCGTGCGGCGGGCCTACTTGAGCGTTCTGGACCGCGAGCCCGACCCGGGCGGGATGGTGGGCTTCAAGATCAAGGTGCTGAACGACCACTGGAACGAGGCGGACGTGGCCCGGGAGCTTCGGAAGAGCCAGGAGTACCGGGACAGGAACCGGTAGGAGAGTGCGGTGAGCCTCTCGAAGATGAGCAGGAGCGGCCAGATGATGGTCGCCCCTACCAGGTGCGGAAACGCCCGGTGTCGACGTGGACGAAGTCGGACGCGCGATAGTACCCGACACCGCCGCGACGCAGTTCGAGAGCCGCGTCGCGCAGCGCAGTGCTCTTGACGTCCGCAAGCCGCACGTCGACCGCGCGACCGTCCATGTGCAGGCTGCGCTTCGCCACCCCGCGACCGGCGCCCCGAAGCTTCGCGTTGGTCGCGGGCGACCGGTATCCGGAGATCACCTGGAATGGCTCCCTGGTCCCGGTGGCGAAGCGAAGGTCATTCAGGATGTCGAACAGCGCGGGGTCGATCGGGTGCTCGTCACCGGTGCGATGGTCTCGGAGCAGCGCGTTGAGGCGCGACAGCCCCTCAGGCAGGTAGTCACCGTCGGCGAAGTAGGAGACGGTCAGGCTTTCGCCGGTGTGGGTGTGGGCGAACGAGAGAACTCGCTCCTGGCGGACGTCGGCCAGCAGCCGCGCTGGATCGGCCACGGTGACCACCGAGAGGCCGGCCAGGCCGTGGAAAAAGCCGCGACGACTCTGGCCATATGTCCCGGGGGCGGTGCTCACGGGTGTCCCACTCGTCGAGCGGCGCATCCGTCGATCGTAGGGAATCGGGTTCGGCGATGCAAGCCGATCATGGCCGCGGAAAGAGGCCGAGGTGCGAGAGCAACGAGCTCAACGTGTCCCCTCAGCCGCGAGCAAGCTCTTGTCTCGACACGACACCGGCTGGTGAGGGGCCGTGGGGAGGGATAGGCTGCACGATGAGGTGCTCGACGCCGGGCTCCGGCGCGCCTCCCCTGCCCGAGGAAGAGTTGAGCTCGGGCCAGCTGGCTCGCCCAAGACGACGGGAGAACAGGACATGAAAGCACTGATTGCCACGGCCGTGCTCACGCTCGCGGTGTCGTCCCTGACCGCGGCGGGAGAGAAGGAGACGATCTTCACGCCCGAAGGCTGGACAGCAGCCGTCTGCGATCGCGAAGCGAAGACCTGCTTCGATCAGCAGGGAATCTCGCTCGGGCTCATCGAAGAGGCCTTCGGGGCGGCTGCAGCGCGAAAGGTCGGCGACGACATCGGGAAGATCCCGGAGAAGGCCTTCGACCGCACGGTCTTCACGATGACCGGGGGGGTGACCTGCAAGACGAAGGAAGAGCGCTGCTACGTCGACAAGTGGAGCGAGACGGTCGACGAGAGGGTGACGAAGCTGCTCTTCCCCGACGCCAGGTGAGTCCGACCTCGAGTAGCCGGGCCGATCGAGTCCACGCATCGCTCGCGGCACGGCGGGCGGCTCGCCGCGGCTTGCTGTTCCTGCTCGCACTGGCGCTGGCGAGCCCTGCCAGTGCCATTGACGGCGGTGGCCCGACCGCGCACCTTCCGGGAGAGTCGGTCGCCAGACCGGAGGGCCCCAGGCGACCGGTGCGCGCAGACACCGGGCCGCCGGCACCGGGCGAGGCCAGGGCGCTCGTCCGCGACGACGGACGCCGCACGGTGGGGCGGCTCTTCCCCAACATGGGACGCAGCGCCATCGGCGTCTTCAACCGCGACAACCTCGGGCCGCTCGTGGCGGGCACGATGGCCACGGCCCTTGCATCGTTCTACGACGACGACGTGCAGGATGCTATCTCGGACCCTGACAACGACTTCGGGAAACGCTTCGAGAACGGGGCGGCGCCTGTCCTGCTGGGTGCCGTCGTGGTCGGCGTCTTCGTCGGCGGGCGGTACGTGGAAGCCCCCCGTTTCCGGGCCATGAGCTACGACATGCTCGACGCGTTCGTCGTCAACGCGACCTATACGTTGGTGCTGAAGGCGGCCGTGAGGCGCGAGCGCCCGAACGAGCAGGACAACAAGGCGTTCCCCTCGGGGCACACCTCCAATGCCTTTGCCCTCGCGGCTGTGGCCGAGCGCCACTACGGCTGGAAGGCCGGGGTGCCCGCGTACCTGCTGGCGTCGGCGGTGGGGGTTTCGAGGCTACAGCGGAACAAGCACCACCTGAGCGACGTCGTGGCCGGGGCCGCTCTCGGCTACATCGTGGGGCGGACCGTGGTGCGCGTAAACGGTGCACCACTGGAGGGGCACCGCGGGGCCACGATCAGCGTGACACCGCTCCTTGGACGGAGAACACGCGGCCTCATGGTCGCCGTCACGTTCTAGCCGAGCTGTCGGGGCAGCCCCTTGTCGTCGTCACCCTTCGACTCCGCCAGCTTGGCGAGGTCGATGCCGGTGGCGTTCTTGACCTGCTCGAGCAGGGTCACCGCGCTGTTGGTGAGGTTCTTGACGTAGGTCGGCAGCCCCTCCCCGTTGCCCCCGTCGAGGATCGTCAGCTTGTCGATGCGGAGGTTCTCGGAGACGACGCGGGTGACCTGGTCCAGCAGCTCCGGCATGAGCCGGATCAGGAAGAGGTCGCGGCTCTCGCCCTCCTGCCACTGAGCCCTCATGAGCTCGACGGCGCCGGCGGTGGCCTTGCCGTCTTCCAGGATGCGGGCCGCCGCACCCTGGGCCTTGAGCTCCTCGGCCTTGCGGGCGGCGCGGGCGGGGATGAGGGTCTCGGCCTCTTGCTTCTTCTCGCTCAGCTGGATCCGGCGTTCCTCGAGTTGAACCTTCTCTTCGGTTCGCGCGATGTCGCCGGCGACGCTGGCGCGCTCCCGGGCCTGGTTCGCTCCGGCTTCGAGGTCGGCGCGCTTCACGGCGAGGCCGTTCTCCGCCGCGACGATCTGGAGCTCGGCGTCGATCTCGGCCCCGCGCCCGAGCCGCTGCTGCTCCGCCGCGACCTGTCGCGCCTCCGCCTCGGCCCGGGCCTCGGCGATCTTGGCGTCGCGCTGAACCGCCGCGTTCTGCTGCCGCCCGATGGCGGCGAGGTAGCCTTGCTCGTCGCTGATCTCCTGGATCTGCAGGAAGTCGAGCACGACGCCCAGGCGCTTGAGGTCGGCCTGGGCCCGCTCGGCGGCCTGCTTTGCGAGCTCGAGTCGCTGGGTGTTGGCCTGCTCGGGCGTCATGGTGGCCACGATGCCCCGGATGGCCCCCTCGAGCGCCTGTCGGGCGGTCTTGGTCACGGCGTCCGGCCCCTTCCCGAGGAACCGCTCGATGGCCGCGTCCATCCCCTCCTCCGCCCGGCCTGCGAGCTTCACCGTGGCTCGGCCCTCGACCGTGAGCGGGATCATCCCCTGGCTCATGGCGTTCGGGAGCTGCACCTCGACGGGGATCGTGGTCAGCGGCAGGCGGGCCACCGACTCCACGAGAGGCCACTTGAAGCCCCGGCCGCCGCGGATGACGCGGTAGCCGACTTTCGTGCCGTCGGGCCGGCGCCGCTGGCGGCCAGCCAGCACCACCAGCTCGCTGGGCTGGCAGAGCACGATGTTGGCCTTGAGGAAGATGATCAGCAGGAGGGCTCCGAGAACCCCCAGGCCGATCGCGATCCCGGTCATCTGTGCTTCGTTCATCGCGTCCATCTTTCCTGTTCCTCCGCGCCTAGACGTCGAAGTAAAGCGAGAACTCGCTCGGGTGGGGGCGGAGACTGAGGTACTTGACTTCCTTCTCGCGCTTCGTCCGTAGCCAGGTGTCGATGAGATCGGTGGTGAAGACGCCGTGGTTGGTGAGGAACTCGTGGTCATCCTCCAAGGCGTCGAGCGCTTCCTCGAGGG
>CAXMOH010000397.1:0-3693 GCA_964194855.1 uncultured Hyphomicrobium sp. | reverse complement strand
CCTCTCCCCACCTCCGGGGGGCGTGTTCTCGTTCTTCCTCGACGACGACGAGGCGGGCTCGATGGTCGTGTCCCCCGATGGCCGCCACATCGTGTTCGGCGTGGAGAAGAGCGGCGAAACATCGCTCTGGCTTCGAGCACTCGACTCCGACGACGCGCGGCCCCTCCCGGGGACAGAGGGAGGCCGGTGGCCTTTCTGGTCGCCGGACGGCCGCTTCGTCGCGTTTTTCGCAGGCGGACAACTTCGGAAGGTGGGCATCGCCGGCTCACCCCCAGTCACCATCTGCGCCGCGGGGCCCGCGTCACGCTCGGGAACGTGGAGCGAAGAGGGCGTCATCCTCTTCTCGCCCGGCTCGTTCACGGGCATCCATCGGGTGGCCGCCTCGGGGGGGTCGGTCGAGCCGATCACGACCCTGTCCCCCGACCTGTTGGAGAGCACTCACCGCTTTCCGATCTTCCTGCCCGGTGGCCGGCGCTTCCTCTATATGGCGGGCTCCCACGGAGAGGCCGCGACGGGCGAGTCCACCGCGATCTGGGCGGCCACGCTCGACTCCGACGAGAGGACGCTCATCCTCCGCGCCCAGTCGAACGTCGCCTTTGCGTCGGGATCCCTCCTCTTCGTGCGGGAGGGCGTGTTGCTCGCCCAACCTTTCGATGCCGAGGCCCTTGAGCTGCGAGGCGATCCCGTGGCGATCGCCGGAGACGTCCTTTCGTTCGCCCAGACGTTCCGCAGCGTCTTCTCGGTCTCGAACAACGGCGTTCTCGTCTATGCCAGCGGGAGCCCTCATGCCCAGACGGAACGGGTCGTCTTCTTTGACCGCGAAGGACGGGAGACCGGCGCCTTTCCGGATGTCGATCGGTACGCGACGTGGAACCATTTCCGTCTCTCTCCCGACGGCACGCGGGTCGCGATCGATGCGGTCAACGCGGAGACTCGGACGACGGACCTGTGGATCCTGGATGTCACCCGGGGCACTCGCACTCGCTTCACGTTCGAGAAGGGTTGGGATTACATCTCGGCCTGGTCTCACGACGGCGAGCGGCTCGCCTGGACCAACGTGACTCCGAAGGTCGGCGGGTGGCAGGTCTTCGTGCGCGACGTGGACGGCGTGGCGCCCCCGACGTTTCTGTTCGGGGGAGAGCTGGGTCAAGCCACCTGGGCCGTCGACTGGACCCCCGACGGAAAGCTCCTCGCCGTCACGAACCAGACCGAAAGCGGGCGTGACCTCTGGCTCGTTCCCACCGAGGATGACGGCACCGAACCGATCCCCCTGTTGCACAACCCGGAGTACGACGAGCAGAACGCGAGCTTTTCGTCGAACGGGAAATGGATCGCCTACGCCACCAACGAGACCGGCAAGGAAGAGCTCTACGTCGCTTCCTACCCCGAGCTCGAGGCCCGCCGCCAGGTGTCCAGATCCGGAGCCATAGGAGGGTTCTGGGTCGGCGACGACGAGATCCTGTTCGAGGAGCGTGGCGAGTCGCTCCGTCTCATGTCCGCTGCCGTCCGTGACACGGGCACTGCGTTGGACGTGGCGGAGCCGGTGGAGCTCCTCGCCGTCCCCGGCGGACGGGCCATCCATGCTTCCAGGAACGGCCGGACCTTCGCCGCGGTGATTCCCGTCGAGCCAGACGAGGCCAGCGAGGCCGAATCGAGAGCGGAGGTCCGCCTCGTCCTGAACTGGCAGCAGGCGTCCGAGGAATGAGGGACCAGGGTCTTTTGAGGGAGGAAGGATGAGAAGGCGAAGTGCAGGCGTCGCAGCGCTCGTGATCCCGATGCTCCTGGCCGGAGTCGGGCCGCTCCTGGCGCAAGAGGGTGAGGCTTCGATCGCCGCCTGGCCGCAGTTCCTCGGGCCCGGCGGCACGGGTCTCGGGGACGACGACGCCTCCCTGCCCTCCGAGTTCGGGCCCTCGAAGGCTCTCCTCTGGAAGACCGACCTCCCCTCCGGCCACGGGTCGCCCTGCGTGTGGGGAGAGCGGATCTTCGTGACGGCGTTCGACGAGGGCGCTCAGAAGCTCGAGGTCATCGCGGTCAACCGGACCAACGGAGAGATCGCCTGGCGGCGTACGGTGGCCGCCGAGGGAATCGAGAAGGTCCATGCGGTGAGCAGCCCGGCGACCTCCACTCCGGCGACGGACGGCAAGAGGGTCTACGTCTACTTCGGCTCCTTCGGCCTTCTCGCCTTCGACTGGGATGGGACTCTCGCGTGGGAGCACCCCATGAGCGTCTCGACGATACCCTTCGGCAGCGGGGCCTCACCGGTCCTGGTCGGCGACATGGTGCTGGTGACCAGAGACTACCTTCCCGAGCCCCACATGCTCGCGGTGAACCGGACGGACGGGACGCTGGCCTGGAAGACGACGCTCGCCCCCCGCAACTACCCCGGACCCAACGCGTCCCACGCAACGCCCGTGATCTGGAAGAGCCAGATCGTTCTCCACCGCCCGGGTGCTGTCTCCGCGTTCAGCCCGGAAGACGGGAGACGACTGTGGTGGATCGACACGGCCTCACAGGGGACCTCGACGCCGTCTCCCACGGGAGAGGCCCTCTACGTGACGGCGAACGGGGGGGGCATAGATCCCGCCAATTTCCAGGAGATTCCCCCTTTCTCCGCCCTCCTCTCCCGATACGACGGAGACGGTGACGGCAGGCTCAGATTAGAGGAGCTGCCGGACGACGACGTCTACCTCACACGGCGGGCCGGGATGCCGGACGACATCCCGGGGGCGCACTTCACGATGAAGCGGGCCTTTGGTCTCGGCATTGGAAAAACCACAGAGGACGGTCTCGTGGACGAGGCGGGCTATGACCAGCTCGTGGCCACCGTGGAGGAGCTGGGCGCGCCGGCCAGCAGCTTCGGGCTCTTGGCGATCCACCCCGGGGGGAACGAGAATCCGTCGGAGACCGCGGTGGAGTGGACGTACGAGCGCAACGTCCCCGAGGTCCCGGCCCCGTTGGCGTACCGGGGACGGGTCTACATGATCCTCAGCGGCGGGATCGTGAGCTGCGTGAAGGCGGACTCGGGCGAAGCGGTGTACCGCGGACGCGTGAACGCGCGGGGCGCGTACTACGCCTCGCCCGTGGCAGCCGGGGGAAAGATCTTCGTCGCCTCGGCCGGAGGCGTGGTGAGCGTCCTCGGGAGCGGCGACACCCTCGAGGTGCTGGCCAACAACGATCTGGGCGACCCGATCTACGGGACACCGGCCCCCGTGGGCTCGGCACTCTACGTCCGATCCGCAAATCGTCTCTGGGCCTTCGGCGCCACGGCCTCGGAGGAGTGAGGGTCCCCGTCCGATCCTCGCCGGCCGGCTTATAATCCCGGCGTCCCGGGACAAACAGTCGGACGCCGCTCGGAAGGGGCCAGGCACTCAGAATGATCGGCCAGACACTCTCCCACTACCGGATCACCGCGGCCCTCGGGGCCGGGGGAATGGGGGAGGTGTACCGGGCGACCGACACCAAGCTGGGCCGGGACGTGGCGATCAAGGTGCTGCCTCCCGAAGTCGCGCAGGACGCCGAACGCCTGGCGCGGTTCCAGCGGGAAGCGCATCTTCTCGCTTCGCTGAACCATCCCCACATCGCGGCCATTCACGGGCTCGAGGAAGCCGGCGGCCAGCCGTTCCTCGTCCTCGAGCTCGTCGAGGGCGAGGACCTCAAGGAGCGGCTCGCCCGGGGAGCGATCCCCGTGGACGA
>CAXMOH010000396.1:0-6293 GCA_964194855.1 uncultured Hyphomicrobium sp. | reverse complement strand
GCCGCCTGCGTCAAGCGTCGTTGTCGCGCTGCGACTCGCTGAGCGCCGCTCGGACCATGGACTGCAACATGCCGCGAGCGCGAGGGTCGACAGAGGCCACGAACGGGCCCGCGTGGCGCAGCATGTCGATGGGCTGCCCCTCGAGGTCCGTGACGTCGCCGCCGGCCTGGCGAACCGCCAGCACGCCGGCAGCGAGGTCGTAGGCGGCCGCTGGCTGCTTCGACCACAGGTTCACGTAGACGAACCGCCCCTTCGCCGCCTCGACGAGCGCCCATGCCGGCGAGCCTCCGGGTGCACGGACCATCCTCACGTCCCCGTGCACCCAAGCCTCGTGCAGCGCCGCGACGAGAGCCCCCGAGCGGCGGCCGGGGTGAACATTGACCAGCATCCCCGGGGCATCGCCATGGGACCGCGGGAGAGTCTCGGCGAGGTCCTCTTCACCGAAGAGCGACAGCTGAAGGAGCCGGGTGCCACCCGCGATGGTGGCATAGGCGATCTCTCCGGTGGCCGGATTGGAGACCATCCCCAGAAACAGCTCCCGGTCGCGGAAGACAGCCAGCGTGGTCGCGCTGGTCTCGGTGCCCGCCAGGAACGCCCACGTCCCGTCCACAGGATCGATGGCCACGCCAACACCGGACGCGGGCAGGGTGCCGCCGGTTTCCTCGCCGGCCACCCTCGCGTCCGGGGCAAAGACGGCCAGGCGGTCGCGAAACCCCTCTTCGATGGCCAGGTCGATCGAGGTCACCGGAGACCCGTCAGCTTTCAAAGAGACACCACCCGCGCTCGGCGTGCCGCGCGCTGCCCTCACCGTTTGCCCCGCGTCCAGCAGCAGGCGGAGCCCGAAGGCGACCCAGCCTTCGACGTCATCCTGCCCCTGGCTGGGGAGGTAGGCGCCTCCCTTCCGGAAGCCGTCGAGACTGGTCTTCTCGGTCGTCGTCAGCATGCCCGTTCTCACCCGGTCGCCGCCAGAAGGCTTTCGGCCAGCTCCCTTTCGATGCGCCCATCCTCCACGAGCTTCGCGACCGCTTCGCGAACGAAGCGAGCCCGGCCCGACGGCACACGGTTCACCGTTCCCGCCTCGAGAGGCCACCACCGGATCTCGTCGAACTCACCGCCGGCCTGGAAGCGGCTGCGCCCGAGATCGCTGGCCGCGGAGACGAGGAACACACGGCTCTCGACCCACGCATGGTCCGTTTGCCGGCGATCGTAGGTGTAGCCAGAGAAGACGACCTCTCGTTCGGCCTCGGGCGGTCGCCAGCCCGTTTCCCTCTCGAGCACCCGGCCCACGGCGGCCTCGGGTGCCTCACCCGGCAAGACGAACCCCTTCGGCAGGTCGAGATCCTGCCCGCCCTCCTGGTTGCCGAGGAGGATCTCCAGCTGCCCCGTGCCCTCGTTCGTCCGCACGACCGTCACCGCCACGGACAGGTTGGCGCCCCAGAGCCCCAGGAGGCCACGACCGGCAATCCCGGTTCGAGCCCGCGGGTTGAGCGGCCGGCCGGAGTCGTCCCGGCGCTTCGCCGCCCGAATCCGCGGCTCGTCTTTGACCAACTCGAGCTCCTCCGGATCCGCCCAGCCACCTTCCGTCTTCGTCCGGTCGTTCGCCAGCACCGCGGGATCGACGTGGTAGGGCGGGTCGTAGTCGGGACACTCGAGCAGCCACGGCGCCTCGTCGATGGAGATCCGCTGGCGCGGGGGATACGTGGCCGGCCGCTCCCCACGGATCCTCAGGTGGTAATCGTCCGCCACGAGGTCGAACATCAACCCCTCGACCGAGTAGAGGGCGTGCATCAGCTGCGGTGCGTCGCACTCGCCCCGATCCCGGCGCTTGTCGAAGCTGAGAGTGTGCAGGCCGTAGTGCAGGAGGGCGATCCGGTAGACGAGCCAGTCGTCGCTTTCCTTGAGGGCGAAGCACGCCTCACGAATCCGCCTCACCGTCTCCACCAGCTTGCGGAAACGGAGGTCCCACTTCGCAAACTTGAGCCGTTCCGGGAGGCCGTTCAGCCCGGCGGGCAGGCGCTGCGACACGAAGTACTCCTCGAGCTTCTTCAGGCGTGGCAGATCGTCCGCGTCGAAATGCTTGCTCATGACGAACTTGGCGTCGCTCTCCAGCTTTGCAAAATCCGCCTCGACGGGTGAGATCCCGCAGTGCGTCCAGTCGATGAACCAGATGTTGTCGCCCGCGTCGCAGATCACGTTGGCAAAGTTCAGGTCGCCGTGGCTGAGGCAGATCTCGCTCTCCACTCCGTCCTCGTTCGCGGCGATGAGCCGGAGCAGCTTCTGGAGCTGGTCGGGGTCCACCCGCGACTCGGCGGAGAGGTCCGGCCCGAAATACGAAAGGGTCAGCTCGGCATTCTCCCGCAACCACTCGAGCTGCTGCTGGGTGTGGAGGGCAAACGCCCGGTACGGCACCACACGAGATCGCTCCCGGGTATTGCGGTAGAGCTTCTCCGAGAGGAGGGCCAGCGACTTGTCGAGCCGTCGCATGAAGAGCTCGAGGGTCCCTTCGTCGTCGGCTTCCTCGAACGTGTCCTGCAGCGTGCCCGGCCGGCCCTCCATCGCCGCCAGCTCCATGCCCACGCCGATCAGGTTCCCCCCGGTCACCGGATAGCCGAAGGTCGGGACGTGCTTGCCGAAGAAGTCCTTGACCAGGTGGTAACCGTCCAGCTCCCGGCGCATCTGGGAGAAGGCGTCGATCTTCAGCACCATGGGCTCCGTCCGCGCCGGGCCCTTCCAGCCATCGGCGAGCAGCAGCAGGCTCCCGCTGAAGCCGCCGGCCAGCGGCCGCAGGCGTGCTCGCGTCCAGTGCAGGCAGAGCAGCTCGACGATGCGTCGTTGTGCCTGGTCGAACGCCACTCCCTCGTCCGACATGTCCAGGGCGCAGGGGCGGCAGCCAAGCGCCTGGAAGAGGGCCGGCTCGAGTCCCACGTACCGGGCGGCCTCCTCGAGGTCGAGGATGACCTCGATGCCCACGGACGGGAAGCCGTGCCTGAGAGCGGCAAAGTGCGCGGCGGGCGTGGCGCTTCCCACGAGATGCGACACGACGGCGACCCGCGGACTCTCGAGCAAGTTCCGTAGGAAGGTGGTGATGGCGGCGATCCGCTGCTCGGTGTGACATCCAACCACGAGGAAGCGCGTTTCGCCAGCTTCCGATCCGGCACCGGTGGACCCCAGGTGCGCTTGAAGATCCCGCCACGGGACGGCGGGGCCCGGGCTTCGGATCATGACGGACTCGCGGGCGATATCCTCCAGGGGGTCGACGAACCCGGACCCGCCTGCGCCCGGTCCTGCCTGGGGTGAAGGCTCGCCTGAGGTCGCTTCCCCGAGCTCGTCCAGCAGGACGACCTCCACCCCCCGGGCTCCCACTGCCCGCTCGAGGAATGTGGGCAGCGGCCCAGCCCCGAAGGCCTTGCCGCGCCCCAGGAGCCGCTCGATCTCGGCCCTCCCGACATTCCGTCTCGAGTCCCGGAAGGGGAGATCCGGGCTCAGCACGTCACGGGCCAGACCGTCGCCGATGATGATCGTCTGCATCGGTCGCACTCCCTAGAGAACGACTCCTTCGAGAACGAGCGTCGGGACGAGGGCCATGTCAGCGATCTGGCGCCTCGCCGGGCGCCAGCATTTTCTCGAGCGTGACGACGTTCTTCGTCCCGTGCCGCTCGTAGGTCGCGTTGTCCATCAGCCTCCTGACGAGGTGGACCCCCAGCCCGCCCATCGGCCGATCCTCGAGGGTCATCCCGGTGTCCGGTGCCTCCTCGGCGAAAGGGTTGACCGCGCGTCCGTCGTCGGTGACGGACACCACCAGGCGGTCCGTCGCCAGGGATACCCTCACCTCAATCGCGTGCTCCCCGTCATCCTCGTAGGCGTAGGAGATGATGTTGTTGAGAAGCTCATCGAACACGAGGTTCATCTTGCGTCGTACGTTCTCCGCGAGCTCTCGCCGCCGGGCGAACTCGTTGAACACCTCATTCACCCGGTCGATCTCTTCGAGGCGGTTGGCCACCGTCAGCTCGAGACGATCGCCGGGCACGCCCGTCCGCCCTGTCCCTCCATTCAAGCTGTGATCTCCAGGCCCAGGATCGACAGGTCGTCGTCGAGGGTCCTGTTGGCGGCCCAGCGCTCAACAACGTTCATGAGCAGCTCCACACTGCCTTGGATCGATTCGCTTTTTCCGAGCTCCAGCACCTCGAGCATCTGCTTGGTGCCGAAAAGCTTGTCCTTGGGGTCCATCGCCTCGGGCACTCCGTCGGAGTAGAGAAACAGCCGATCGCCCCGTGAGAGCTGGAGGACGTGCTCCTCGAGTCCGATCTCCTCGACGCAGCCGACCGGCACCCCCTTGCAGCGCAAAGGCTGCGGCGCACCGCCGTTCGGGACATGGACCACCTCGGGGTGTCCGGCCCGAACGTGGCGAAACTCGAGAGTCTCCAGGTCGAGGACCCCATAGACCATCGTAAACCACAGCCCGTCCTGCTCCTCCATCGGAAGGCGACGGTTCAGCTCCCGGGCCACCTCGAGCGGCGGCACGACCCGGGATGTGCCGTTGTCCTGCTGCACCACCAGCGACGACGAGCCGCCGTGGGGCGTGAGGAGCCGCCCGATCGTGACCGCGAGCAGCGACGCCGCCACACCGTGGCCGCAAACGTCGACGACGAAGACCGCGAGATGCCGTTCGTCGAGCCGAAAGAAGTTCAGGAAGTCGCCGGCCAACTCGTCGCAGGGAAAGTACTTCCAGGAAAAGGCCACGTGCGCGGTCGCCGGCGTGTCGGAAGGCAGCAGCGACCGCTGAACGCGCGCCGCGGCCATGAGGTCCCGGGTCATGCGCTGGTTGGCCGTCTCCAGCTTGTTGTTGAGCGACTCGAGCTTCTGGTTCCAGACCGTCAGCTGATCCTTCGCGAGCGTCAGCTCCTGGTTGGCGTGAATCAATTCATTGTTCTTCTCGACCGCGTTTTCGAACGTGGACACGAGCAGGTTGAGCACCTGCTGGCGACTCGAGTTGACCGTGTATCGCTCGCCCGCCAGAGTGACCTCGAGCTGTGTCGAAGCCTCCTCGTCGTCGAGGGGGGAGTCGAGCAGCGAGTCGACCCGCGAGATCAGAAACTCGGGGTCGTAGGGTTTGGTGACGTAATTATCCGCCCCGCAGTGCAGCCCCCGGATGATGTCCAGCGGATCGGACAGGGTGGAGAGCAGGATGATCGGGATCGTCTTGAGGGCGGGGTCGGTTTTCACGGCCCGGCACAGCTCGTAGCCGGTCATCCGCGGCATCTCGATGTCGGAGACGACGATCGTCGGCCGTTCCTCGCGGATGCGTTCCAGCGCGATCTCCCCGTCCTCGGCGACGCGCACCTGGAATCCCGCCTCTTCGAGCTTCTCGGACAGGATCTGCGCCTGGAGGCGGCTGTCCTCGGCGATCAGCACCTTGACGTCGCTCCGGCTCACGGTACCCATGGCTTGCTTCCCCCGGCGTTCTGAGTCGCTCATTCCCGCCGGCTCCGCTTGAGATGGGACAGGATCGCGGGGCCCATGCGCGACAGCGGCAGCACACGGTCGGCAAGGTCGTTTTCGATGATCGCCTTCGGCATGCCGTAGACGACGCAGCCGTGGGGGTGCTGCGCGAAGATACGGCCCCCCCGCTCCTTGAGGGCGCGGCAGCCCTCGAGTCCGTCTCGGCCCATGCCCGTCATGATCACACCGAGCGCCTCACCCTGAAAGACTCGGCCAGCCGACCGCAAGAGGTAATCCACCGACGGACGACAGCCGTTCTCCGGTGCATCGTTCGTGAGCTTCGCGTGCACCCGATCGGCGCGGCGGGAGAGCTTCATCTGACGGCCCCCGGGTGCGATGAGCACCCTGCCTGCCCTGGCCTCGGTGCCGCTCCGCGCCTGGATGACCTCGAGCGCGCACATCTCGTCGAGGCGGCGGGAGAGGGCCTCGGTGAATTGGAGCGGCATGTGCTGCACGACCAGGACCGGCACTGGCAGCGTTTCCGGCAACGTGGGGAGCACTCGCTTCAGTGCGGCCGGCCCTCCGGTCGACACGCCGATGATGACCGCCTGGCACCCGGACACAGAATCCTCGTCCGGGCGAGGAGCGACGCTCGGCGCCACTGTGGCCACGGAGGACAGCCGTCGCTCGCTCGGCTTCACGCGGCCGTCGGGCGCTCGAAAAGCGGCGATCTTCTCGTCGAGATTCTCCCGCAGGCGTAGACGGTTCTCCTGCGGATCCCGGCCCGACGGTTTCAGGATGAAGTCGAAGGCCCCCTCGAGCAAAGCGTCGGTGGTCACCTGGGCCCCCTCGGC
>CAXMOH010000395.1:0-9206 GCA_964194855.1 uncultured Hyphomicrobium sp. | reverse complement strand
ATCAGAAGTACGTCATGGTGGGGGCCAGCCCGGCCCTCGACGCCCTGCGAGCGGAGATTGCCCAGGCCGCCCCGAGCAACGGTCGTGCCCTCATCTTCGGGGAGAACGGCACGGGCAAGGAGCTGGTGGCTCGCGCCATCCATGCCCAGAGCGGCCGGGCTCGGGGGCCGTTCGTCGAGGTCAACTGCGCGGCCATCCCCGAGGAGCTCATCGAGAGCGAGCTCTTCGGCCACACCAAGGGCGCCTTCACCGGGGCCCTCGCGGCACGGAAGGGGAAGTTCGAGCTCGCCGACGGGGGAACGCTCTTCCTCGACGAGATCGCGGACATGAGCCTGAAGACTCAGGCCAAGGTCCTCCGGGCCCTTCAGGAGCAGCGCATAGAGCCGGTGGGCGGTGCGGGCTCGGTCACCGTGGACGTGCGCGTGATCGCTGCCACCAACAAGGACCTTCAGGAAGAGATCAAGCGGGGCTCTTTCCGCGACGACCTCTACTTCCGGCTCAACGTCATTCCATTCGTGGTCCCACCGCTGCGGGAGCGTCAGGAGGACATCCCCCTTCTCGCCCGCCATTTCATCGAGGTGCTGTCGGCCGAGCACGGGCGGCGGCAGAGGCCGATCACAAACGAGGCGCTCGCGGTCCTGTCCCGCCTCCCCTGGCCGGGCAACGTGCGAGAGCTGCGCAACATCATCGAGCGGCTCGTCATCATGACTCCCGGCGACCGGATCGAGGCCGCTCACCTGCCGGCATCGCTGCTCGAAACGCAGCCGGACGAAGTCGCCTCAGCCGTCGACGCCGTCTTCGTCTCCGGCGATGCGCCTCGCTTGTCCGAAGCCCGCGAAGAGTTCGAGAAGCAGTTCATCCAGCGCCGATACCGCGAGTGCGGGGGGAACATGAGCCGGACCGCCGAGGCGCTCGGGGTGGAACGCTCGAACCTGTATCGAAAGATGAAAGGCTACGGACTTCTTCCTGCTCGGCGCGAGGAGGGTTGAACCTCGAACGAAGACGCTTGAACCGGGAGGCCCGCTCCCGGATAATGCCCGCGAGTCCGGTCCAATCGATCCTTTGATGCTGATGCGACACGAGGAGACCATCAAGCGCCCCCGCCTGAGCGGGGCGTGGTCCCGCCGCACGATCGTCGGCCTCTGGGTCGTCGGCTTCGTGCTGGTTGCGAGTGTGCTGTCCGCCCGCTGGGATGTCCTCATGGCGCGGCTGGCCCGGCCGCCGGTCGGGGACGTGGCCGTGGAGGGAACGCCGCGATGAAATGTCCGTCTTGCAGTGAGCCCCTGCCCGCCCTGGCGGAGCGCTGCTCCAGCTGCGGTGCGATGGTGGCGCCGCCGGTCGAGGGCGCCCTCGCTCCGAAACCCCGCACGGTGACTCCGCCGCCCCGGGACAAGGTCAAGCGGCTCCAGGACCTCCCGGGCATGCCGAAGAAAGAGCGCACGTGGCGCGACGAGGTGCAGGAGCGGGTCAGCAGGAGAAAGAAGAAGCGCAAGCAGTCCAGCTTGCCGCTCTTCGAGCAACCCGAGGTGGTCGCCCCGAGCGAGACCGAGGCGGCGGCGGAGACCGTCAAGAAGCCCTCCGACGCCGAGCCACGCGCTCCAGAGGTCGCCCGGCCCCAGGCCGCCCCGTCGGCGGCCGAGGAGCTCGAGGCCCGGTCGACGCCTCGATCTGCCGTTGTGGAGGATCGGGTGGCGGAGCGCGATTTCGAGTCGGCCCCCCTCAGCGAAGAGGAGCTGGCGGATCTGCCACTCAGAGCGGCTGAGCCCTTCTCCGACGTCCCGGCCGGGGAGGCGGAGACACCCCGCAGGACGATCGAGCCGACGGCCGAAGCACTCGACCTGGACGAGGACCTGGTCACGGCGCGCGAGGACGGCGAACGGCCGCTCACCCTGGACCCGCCCCTGGCCGAGGCGACCCCGCTCGAGCGCCCTGCGCGAATCAGCGAGCGTGCCCAGGCGGCCGTTGTGGACGGTGGGATACTGGTCGTGCTCGGGTCGCTCGTCGTCTATTTCGCCGGCCGGGCCGCTCGTGTCGACGTGACGTCGCTTCTGATGAGCTGGCCCTGGCTGGTGTCCTACCTTGCCCTCCTCGGGGTCTTCTATGCCGGCTACTTCACGGGGACGACAGGCCAGACACCGGGGAAGATGATCGCGGGCCTGCGCGTGGTGGACGCCCGGGGCCGTCCACCGAGCTACGTCCGGGCCTCGCTCAGGGCCATTGCAGGGGCTGCGGGGACCGTTCTGGCGGGACTCGGCCTGGTCCCGATGGCCCTGGATCCCGCCCGCCGGGCGCTGCACGATCGGCTGCTCCGCACACGGGTCATTCATCGCTGACATAGCATGCCTGCCGTTCTCCGAACCAGTGCGCGACTGCTCGCGACCGGTCTCGGGTCCGGGCACTCGCCCGTGGCTCCCGGGACCGCGGGCTCGGTGGTCGGGCTGTTGCTTTTCTGGCCGCTCGCCTCGCTCCCGGTCTGGGCGCAGCTCGCCGCCTGTGCGGCGCTTTTCGTGGTGGGAGCTCTTGCGTCGACGCTCGTCGCCCGCGACCTGGGACGGAAGGATCCAGGCTTGATCGTCGTCGACGAGGTCGTGGGGATGTGGCTCACGCTGATCGGACTGCCCCTCGTCCCCCTGACGATCATCCTCGGGTTTCTCCTGTTCCGCCTCATGGACATCGTGAAGCCCTGGCCTGCGCGAAGCCTCGAGGGGCTGCCAGACGGCTGGGGCGTCATGGCTGACGACGTGGCCGCAGCCGTCTATGCCCACCTCGCGTTGCGCGTGGCCCTTCTGGTGTGGCCTCTGTGACGGGCCGGCGGGAAGCAGCGAGGTGAAGGCCGCACTCGTCGCCGTCGGCAGCGAGCTGCTCGGCCCGCTGCGGTCCGACACCAACACGGTCTGGCTGACGGAGCGCCTCCTCGATGCAGGTGTCGAGGTGGTCGAGCGGTGCATCGTCGCCGACGAGCCCGAGCTGCTCGAGGCCTCGCTTCGAGCGGTGCTCCAGAAGATCGACGTCGTCATCGTCACCGGAGGCCTCGGGCCCACCGCCGACGATCTCACCCGCGAGGCCGCGGCGGCCGCGCTGGGTCGGCGACTGGTGCGCGATGCCTCGATCGTCGAGAACCTGCGGGTCCGCTTCGCGTCCTACGGTCGCTCGATGCCGTCCACCAACGAGAAGCAGGGAGACGTCATCGAGGGCGCGGTCGCCATCGACAACCCGCGCGGCACGGCCCCCGCCCAGAGGTTCGAGCGGGAGGGCCGCCTGCTCGTCCTGCTCCCCGGGCCGCCAGGGGAGATGAAGCCCCTTTTCCACACCATCGTCCTGCCGGAGCTGCGAGCCCGGGGACGGGTGGTGCGACGCCGGGTTCTGAAGATCGCCGCGATGGGCGAGAGCCAGGTGGACGAGATCATCGCTCCCCTCTATCAAGCGGTCGAGAACCCACGAACGACCATCCTCGGCGCGCCGGGCCAGATCGAGCTGCATCTGGTGGGCGAGGGGTCGAGCGCCGAGGAGGCGGAGGAGCGCATCGAGTCGCTGGCTCGGGGCCTGCGCGAGCGGTTGCCCGGCCGGATCTTCAGCGAGGACGGGCAAGAGCTGCCCGCGGTGGTGGCCGCTCTCCTCCTCGAGCGGGGTTCGACCCTGGCCGCCGCCGAGTCGTGCACCGGCGGGCTCTTCTCCGCGCGGCTGACCGACGTCCCCGGGGCGAGCGGCTTCCTCGAGCGCTCCTTCGTCACGTACTCGAACCCCTCCAAGGTCGAAGAGCTCGGCGTCGACCCCGGGCTCATCGAGCGGGAGGGCGCAGTGTCGGAAGAGGTGGCGGCGGCCATGGCGGTCGGCGCCCGGCGCGTGGCGGGGACTCACTTCGGCGTGGGGATCACCGGCGTGGCGGGTCCCGACGGGGGCACCCCCGACAAGCCGGTCGGGCTCGTCCACCTTGCGATCGACGAGGACGCGGGAACGCAGGTGTACCAGCGGCGGTTCCTGGGAGGGCGCGAGCGGGTGCGCTTCCAGGCGACGCAGACCGTCCTCGAGATGCTCCGTCGCGGCCTGCTCGGCCTCGAGCCGCTATGAGCGGCGGTGCGGAGTAGACTCTCCTCCAATGGTCCCCGCCCTCGTCCTCGTGGCTGCGTACCTCCTGGGCTCGATCCCGTTCAGCTTTCTCGTGGGGCGCGCGTTTGGAGTCGCCGACGTACGCCGGGTGGGCAGCGGCAACGTCGGCGCGACCAACGTCCTTCGCAGCGCCGGCAAGACGGCCGGTCTGCTGGCCCTTGTCCTCGACGCGGCCAAGGGGGCCGCGGCCTCCCTCATGGCGCTGTGGCTCGTCCCGGACCGGCCCACTGTCGTCGCCCTCGCCGCGGTGATGGCCGTCCTCGGTCACATGTATCCCGTGTGGCTGCGCTTCCAGGGAGGCAAGGGCGTTGCCGCCGGGCTCGGGGCGTTCGCCCCGCTCGTGCCCAAGGCCGCCATGGCGGCCACGGGGGTCTTCCTGCTCACCTTGATGGCCACGCGCTACGTCTCGATCAGCTCGATCGTCGGCACCGCCACGCTTGCCACCCTCGCCTTCGTCTTCGGCTCCCCTGCGGTGGCCTGGGCGGCCACGCTCACGGCCGTACTGGTCGTGGTGCGTCATCGGTCGAATCTCAAGCGACTGCAGGACGGGTCCGAGCACCGGGCAGGGGCCGTGGAAGAGAGGTGACCCGTTGCGCGTGAGCGTCGTCGGCGGAGGGGCCTGGGGCACAGCGCTCGCCAGCCACTGCGTCCGCGCCGGGTTGTCGGTCCGGTTGTGGGCGCGGGAAAGCCAGGTCGTCAGAGCGGTCAACGACCGTCGCGAGAACTCCCTCTTCCTGCCCGGGGTCTCGCTCCCGGAGGGGCTCGTCGCGTCCGATCGCCTGGAGGAGGTGCTGGAGGATGCGGAGATGGTGCTCGTCGTGGTCCCCTCGGAGTTCAGCCGGGGTGTCTACCGGGAGATGCGGCCTCTCCTTCGCTCCGGGGCCGTGCTCGTCTCCGCCACCAAGGGGCTCGAGAGGGACACGCTCCGCCGGATGAGCGAGGTCGCGGCGGAAGAGGCGCCCGCTCATCCGCTGGCCGTGCTGTCGGGGCCGTCCTTTGCCCTCGAGGTGGCCCGCGGCCAGCCGACCGCGGTCGTTGCTGCGTCCACCGACCACGCTGTCGCCGAGCGTGTCCAGCAGGCGCTGGCCACCGGCTCGTTCCGCGTGTACTCGAGCGAAGACGTCGTCGGGGTCGAGCTTGCTGGCGCTCTCAAGAACGTGATCGCCATCGCCGCCGGCATCGTGGACGGCCTCGGCTATGGTCACAACACGGTGTCCGCCCTCATCACCCGAGGCCTCGCCGAGATCGGCCGCCTGGCCGGATCCCTCGGGGGGCGCCCGGAGACCCTGGCCGGGCTGGCCGGCCTCGGTGACCTGGTGCTCACGTGCACCGGCGCGCTCTCCCGCAATCGCCGTGTGGGCCAGGGGCTGGGCCGGGGGCTGAGCCTCGCGGAGGCCAGCGACGGCCTGGTGGCCGAAGGCGTGCGCACCACGCTGGCCGCCACCGCCCTGGCCGAGAGAGAGGGCGCGGAGATGCCGATCGCCAGCCAGATGAAGGCCGTGCTCTACGACGGCAGGCCCCCCCGCCAGGCGCTCGACGAGCTCATGCTCCGCAGCCTCAAAAGGGAGTAAACTGTGCAACCTGAGGGGGTTCGTGTATCCCCTGGGGTCCGCGAACGATGTATCGGCTGAGCTACGACGTCGGTGACACTCCCCAGACCCACGCCTTCGCCACTGGCGAAGTGATCATCGGTCGCACCGACGAGTGCCAGATCATCCTGCAGGATCCGAGCATCTCGCGGAAGCATGCCAAAGTCGTGGCGGACGGCTCCGGGGTGCGCGTCCTCGATCTGAAGTCGAAAAACGGCACCAAGGTCAACGGGACCCAGGTCATGGAGGCCGTCTTGAAGGACGGGGATCGCCTCCACCTCGGCAAGTTCGAGATCACGTTCAACGACGCCCTGGAAAGCAAGGTCGTCCTCGACGACCACAAGCCGCTCAGCGAGGAAGCGGGCACGATCATCCGATCGGTGGGCGAGCTCTCCCGACTCCTCGACGAGACCCCCGCGCCCAAGGAGCCCACGGACCAGAAGCCGGTGCCCGCCGACGTCGAGGAGATCGGGAAGGCCAATCGAATCCTCAAGGTCCTCACCAAGGTGGCGCAAGTACTCATCGCGGTGCGTCCCGTCGAGGAGGTGCTGCACCAGGTCATGGACATCGTCTTCGACCACGTGCCGGCCGACCGGGGATTCCTGATGCTGCGCGACGAGGGCGGGTCCAGCATGCTCGTCCCGATGGTGGTGAAGCACCGCAATCCCTCTTCCGGAGGCGAGGATCGCATCACGATCTCGAAGACCATCGCGGATACGGTCATGAAGGACCGCGTCGCGATCCTGACCTCGGACGCCATGGTGGATCCTCGCTTCGGCGCCGGCGACTCCATCCGTTTCCACGGGATTCGCAGCGCCATGTGCTCGCCGCTGTGGCACGAAGAGCAGGTGATCGGGATCATCCACGTGGACTCCCCGATGCTCACCAACTGCTTCACCGCGGACGACCTCGACGTGCTGACCGCGCTGGCCAACTACGCGGCCGTGGCCGTGGAGCGGGCACGGCTGAACCAGAAGATCGTGGCCGAGGAAAAGAAGCGCGAGCGGCTGGGACGCTTTCTCTCGCCGCAGGTCACGAGCCGTATCCTGGCGGCCTCGGACAACGAGGGTTCGGCACTGGGGGACCCGGAGGTGCGCGACGTGAGCGTTCTCTTCGCCGACATCTCCGGCTTCACCCGGTTGTCGGAGACGATGAGCCCCTCGGCGGTGGCGCTGCTCCTCAACTCCTATCTGTCCCGAATGACCGACGTCATCTTCAAATACGAGGGCACACTGGACAAGTACATGGGAGACGGCATCATGGCCGTCTTCGGCGCCCCCCTCGACATGGAGGATCACGCGGAGCGCGCCATCCGGACCGCGCTCGAGATGCAGGAGCGGCTCGAGGAGTGGAACGCCGAGCGCACGGAGGGTCCGGAGCTGCGGATCCGGATCGGCATCAACTCCGGGACGGTCGTCGCGGGTGAGATCGGCAGCATCAACAAGATGGAGTACACGGTGCTCGGGGACACGGTGAACACCGCGAGCCGGCTCGAGAGCGCAGTGGCCAAGCCGGGGTCGGTTGTCATCGGAGAGGAGACGCGCAAGGCCGTGGGTGACACGTTCGAGTGCGAGGACCTCGGGGCCTTCAGCCTCAAGGGCAAGGAGAACGAGGTCGAGGCCTTCAAGGTCCACAGCGTGGGCCGGAGCACGTCCGAGACCATCCCCCCGGTGCACAGGGACTCTGGAGGGACCACCCGCTGATGCCGCCCGCCGGTCCCCGCCGCCGCCGGGGACGGATCCTCTACTCGATTCTCGTCCTCCTCTTCGCCGTTGGCGTCGTGCCGCTGCTGTGGACGTCCTACAAGCTCGTGACGGGCAGCCGGGACAGCCTCGTGCTCACGCAGAAGCAGATGCAGCTCGACAAGGCCCGGAGCCTGTCCTCCCAGGTCGGGCTCTACGTGAGCAGCCTTCGTGACCACGTGTCCGCCATCGCCCGGACCCTCGAGATCGATGCCGACCGCGAGCCCTTCTCCGACCGCCTGGCCCGCATCACCGAACAGGGAGCCCTCGCGCGATACCTGGACGCCGAGGGGGGTGAGGTTGGAGGCCGATTCGTCTACGTCAGCGTTCGCGACACCCGCGGCATCGGTCCAGCGTCGGGACTCGATCTTCAGGATCCGGACATCCTGCACTGGCTGCGGGAAGGCTTCTCGCGAGGGCTGTACAAGACCCGCATGACCTCGCCGACGCTCGTGTCCACGTCGCTCGACGAGCCGGTGATCGTCCTGGAGGAGCCGATCGTGGCCGGGGGAAAGGTGCTCGGCGTCGTCCTCGCGGTGGCGAGCCTCCAGCCGATCCGGCTCATGACGGCGGAAAGCGGCGAGCGTGGGCTGCTGGAGGTGTACCTCGTCGACAACCGGGGACGTCTCATCGCCCACTCCGATCCCGAGAAGCCGCTTCAGGCGGACATGTCCGGCGTCGAAATCGTCCGCCTTTTCGGGGAGTCGGGGCAACAGGCCGGGGCCACCGTGGGCTTCGCCATTCCCGCGGAGGGCGGCGCCCGCCAGATGCTCGGCACCTACCGCGCCGTACCCGACGACTCGGGCTGGGGCGTCATCGTCCAGGTCGACGAGGAAACGGCCTACTACGACGCCATCGAGCTCCGGCGGCAGTCGGTCATTCTCGTGACCATCGTCACCGCGCTGGCGGTGGTGCTCGGGACGCTCTTCGCCGGACAAATCAGTCGGCCCGTCCGTCGGCTGGCCGACGGTGCACGGCGGCTCGCCGGAGGAGACTACGGCACTCGCGTGGACATCCGCAGCGAGAACGAGATGGGGGTCCTGGCCGACGCCTTCAACCAGATGGGCGAGGAGATCCAGAAGGCGATCCTGCAGATCCAGCGGGCGGCCGAGGAGAACAAGGAGCTGTTCATGGGCTCCATCCGCATGCTGGCCAACGCCATCGACGAGAAGGACCCCTACACCCGCGGCCACTCCGAGCGAGTGGCCTACTACTCGGCGTGCCTCGCCAAGCACCTCGGGATGGACCCGGAGGAGGTGGAGAACGTCCATCTCTCCGGAATCATCCACGACGTGGGCAAGATCGGCATCGAGGACAAGATCCTCCGGAAGGCCTCGGCCCTGACCGACGACGAGTACGAGCTCATGAAAGAGCACCCCACCAAGGGGCTCCACATCCTCGCCGCTGTCCCCCTTCTCAAGGAAAAGGCGGGGGCCGGCCTCATGCACCACGAGAACGTCGACGGCAGCGGATACCCGGACGGACTGGCGGGAGAGGACATCCCGCTGCTTGGTCGCATCGTGAGCGTGGCCGACGCCTTCGACGCCATGACCACAGACCGCCCGTACTCCAAGGCGATGACGTTCGAGGCTGCGCTCGCGCGCCTCAAGTTCCTATCCGGAAAGAAGTTCGATCCCGAGTGCGTCGAGGCCTTCGACAAGGCTCACGAGTCCGGGGACGTGACCCCCGCCAAGGCGCGGAAGGCCTCCGTGGCGTCGCGCAAGTTCGAGATCAATGCCCTCATGGGAGATCCGGAGCCGGAGCCGAC
>CAXMOH010000394.1:0-9408 GCA_964194855.1 uncultured Hyphomicrobium sp. | reverse complement strand
GGCGTGCCGGGGGGCTCGGCCCTCGACCTGGCCGACGAGCTGCTCGGGTCCGGGGTGCACACGCTGGCCTCGCGGTCGCTCCACGAGCTGGAGCGTGCTCGTGGCCTCGGGCGAGCGAAAGCCAGCCGGCTGCTGGCCGGCCTCGAGCTGGGGGCCCGCATCGCCTCCGATCCCGGGGGAGACGTGCCGGTCCTCGACAGCCCGGCGGCCACCGGGCGCTACCTCCTTCCGCGCTACTCGGCTCGCCCGGTCGAGACGTTCGGGCTCCTCGCCCTCGACGTGAGACACCGGCTCCGCCGCGAGGTGGTCGTCTCCGTCGGGTGCCTCACGGCGAGCCTCGTGCACCCTCGCGAGGTGTTCCAGGAGGCCGTCGTCTCCCGCGCGGCGGCCCTCGTGCTCTTCCACAACCACCCTTCCGGCGATCCGGAGCCCTCGGCCGAAGACCTGGCCCTCACCCGGCGCCTGGCGCAGGCGGGGACTCTCATGGGGATCGAGGTGCTGGATCACGTCGTGCTCGGCAGGGGCCGCTACGTCAGCCTCAAGGAGAGGGGCGTCCTGTGAGCCGCCTCGTCTACTTCGACGCGGCCAGCGGAGCGGCGGGGGACATGATCCTCGGTGCGGTGGTGGACCTGGGCCTTCCCCTCGAGACGTTGAGTGGGGAGCTCGGCAAGCTGGCGCTCACGGGGTACCGGCTCGAGGAGAGTCGCGTCTCCCGGTCCGGCCTGGCCGCCACGAAGGTCGACGTCCGCCTCGACGGCGGAGAAGTGGACGCCGGGCATCGGCATCTCCACGACATCCTGGCCTTGATCGATGGGAGCACTCTCGCGAGCGGCGTGAAGGAGCGCTCGACGGCACTCTTCCGTCGTCTGGCCGAGGCCGAGGCGGCGGTCCACGGGACATCCCCCGAGAAGGTGCACTTTCACGAGGTGGGCGCCGTCGACTCGATCGTCGACATCGTCGGGGGCGTGATCGCGCTGGACTGGCTCGGTGCGGAGCGATTCTTCTCTTCACCGCTGAACGTCGGCTCGGGAACGGTGACCATGGCTCACGGGACGTTCTCCGTGCCTCCCCCGGCGACGGCCCGGCTCGTCGAGGGCGTGCCCGTCTACGGCGCGGGCGAGGGGGAGCTGTTGACGCCCACCGGCGCGCTTCTCCTGACCGCCCACGCCACAGGCTACGGGCCCCTGCCCCCGGTCCGGATCGACAAGACGGGTCACGGCGCGGGCTCGCGGGAGACGGAGGGCCGGCCGAACGTCCTGCGTCTGATCGTTGGTGACGAGGGTGACGAGATCGATGCCGGGAGCGGCGACCGTGTGCTGGTCCTCGAGACCGAGATCGACGATGCGGCGCCCCAGCTGCTCGGGCCCCTGGTGGAGGGGTTGCTCGGGGCGGGGGCCCTGGACGCGTACCTGACCCCGGTCCAGATGAAGAAGGGCCGCCCGGGCATCCTCGTCACCGTGCTGGCCCCACCGGCTCGCCAGGAGGCGATCGAAGAGCTCCTCTTCCGCGAGACGACCACCCTGGGCGTGCGGCGGCAGGAGTGGGACCGCACCGTGCTCGAGCGCGAGACCGCCACGGTGGACACCGCCTACGGGCCGATCCGTGTCAAGATCGGTCGTCGGGGCGACAGGGTCTACAACGCCTGGCCGGAGTTCGACGACTGCCAGCGTGCAGCCAAGGACAAGAAGGTGCCGGTGAAGGACGTCCTCGCCGAGGCCCTGGCGGCCTGGCGCAGCGGCGGCGGAAAGCAGCGATGAGCGACAAGCGGACCTTCTTCATCTCGACGCCCATCTACTACGTGAACGACGTGCCCCACGTGGGGCACGCCTACACGACCATCGCCGCCGACGCTCTGGCGCGGGCCCGGCGCCTGGCCGGCCACGACGTCTTCCTGCTGACGGGAACGGACGAGCACGGGCAGAACATCGAGCGCATCGCCCGGGAGCGCGGGATCCCCGAGCAACAGCACTGCGACGAGATCGCGGCGGCGTTTCGGAGCCTGTGGGGGCAGCTCGACGTACGGTACGACCGCTTCATCCGCACTACCGAAGAAGAGCACCGCCGGGGCGTCTTGAAGCTCTGGGCGCGGCTCCGGGAGGCGAAGACCCCAGACGGACGCGAGGCCGTCTACCAGGGAACCTACTCGGGTTGGTACTGCCCCCGGTGCGAGGCCTTCAAGGACGAAGAGGAGCTGGTCCAGCCCGACAACGTCTGCCCCGACCACGAGCTCCCGTGCGAGTGGACCGAGGAGCAGAACTTCTTCTTCCGGTTGTCCTCCTACGAAGACTGGCTCCGCGACGAGATCGTCTCCGATCGTCTGCTCATCCGACCCGATTCGAGGAAGAACGAGATCCTGGGCGTCATCCGCCAGGGACTGAAGGATTTCTCCGTGAGCCGCGCCCGGGTGAAGTGGGGGATCGCGGTGCCCGAGGAGCCCGACCACGTGCTCTACGTGTGGATCGACGCCCTCAGCAACTACATCACCGCGCTGGGCTTCGCCGACCATGGCGAGAGCTACCGCCGCTATTGGGAGGGAGCCAACGAGCGGCTGCACCTGATCGGCAAGGACATCATCCGCTTCCACTGCCTGTACTGGCCTGCGGTCCTCCACGCTGCCGGGCTTCCGGTGCCGACGCGGGAATTCGCTCAGGGCTTCATCACCAAGGACGCTCGGAAGCTGTCCAAGACGACGGGCAACGTCATCGACCCGGTTGCGCTCTCCAGGCGCCTCGGTCCCGACGCCGCCCGGTACTTCCTCCTCCGGGAAGCACCCTACGGGTCGGACTGGGACTTCACCGACGCCGCTTTCGTGGGCCGATACAACGCGGACCTGGCGAACGACCTGGGCAACCTGGTCTCGAGGGCACTGACGATGGTGTCGAAGTACTGCGAGGCGAAGGTTCCCCCGAGACCCGGTGCGCCGGCCGAAGGGGCCGACCGAGGGTTCGAGTCGGAGCTCCAGGTCGACGCCGCCGTCGCATGGCCCTACGAGACCGGTCGGCGAAACCGCGTCCTCGCCCTGTACGAAGCGATCGACTACAGCCGGGCCCTCGCGGAGGTGTGGTCGTGGATCTCCCTGCTCAACCAGCGCATCGTCACCGTGGAGCCGTGGCAGCTGGCCAGGGACCCCGATCGTCGCGCGGATCTCGACGCGTTTCTGTACCGGCTTCTCGAGGCCGTGCGACTGGTGGCCGTCCTCACGTCGCCGGTGATGCCACGGGCGGCGGGACGCATCTTCGAGATGCTCGGCCTCGGAGAGCGCGAGCCCGGGCCGGACGACCTCGAGTGGGGTCGGCTCGAGCCCGGTGTGCCGCTCGGAGCGATCACGCCGCTCTTCCCCCGTGTGGACAAAAAGAAAAAGAGGAAGGAGACCACCGTGTCGGAGACCCCCGCCGCCCCGGCGAACGACGAGGGCGGTGAGCGCATCGATATCGCTGACTTTGCCCGGATGGACCTGCGGGCGGCGAAGATCACGGCCGCCGAGAAGATCGAGGGCTCGAAGAAGCTGGTCAAGCTGCAGGTGGATCTCGGCTCGGAGAGCCGCCAGGTGGTGGCGGGGATCGCCCAGTCCCACGAGCCCGGCGACCTGGTGGGAAAAACGATCGTGATGGTCGCGAACCTGAAGCCGGCGAAGCTCATGGGTGTCGAGTCGAACGGCATGGTCCTGGCAGGATCGGTCGAAGGGAAGGCCGTGCTGTTGAGCTTCGAGAACGAGGTCGAGCCGGGGACCCGGGTGAAGTGAGCCGCCTGGAGCTTCTCGGGCGACTCGCGACGATCGCGGCGTTGCTCGCGGCATCGACGGATCTCCGCGCGCAGTCGGAGCCGGCGCCGGTGGAGATCGAGATCGGGGACGACGACGGCGTCGAGGCCATGAGGAGCCGCGTCTTCGCCTTCGTCACGGCGCTTGCCGAGTACACGGTGGACGTCCGTGTGGGAGAGCCCCAGCTCGAGGCCGTTCTCACGCACTACGCGGCACTCGAGGACATCCACGGAGACGACGATCCGGGCGAGGTCGTGGAGCGCGCCTTCCGCGACGGGCGCTACGATTTCGGCGTCATCGTGAACGACCCCTCCTACGTGAGCTGGTGTCGCGCCCGAGACCTGGAGCCCGAGCCCTTCTTCCGCGGGCTGCTCCGGCTGGAGGCCCTGCGCATGCGGGAAGAGGGCCTCGCCGGCCTCGAGCAGGCGCGTCAGGAGCTGCCCGAGCAGCGGGCGGAGCTTCGGTCCATGCGCGAAGAAGTGGGGGAGGAGACCTACCGCGAGGGAGTCATCGCCCTCGAGTCGGCCGCGGAGATGGTCGAAGAGACGCGGGAGCTGATGAGCGCACTGCCGCGGCCGAGCCAGGAGGAGGTGCGGCTCCTCAGGGAGAACCGCGAACGAATCCAGCGTGTTCTCGACGGGGAATGATGATCGACAGCCACTGCCACATCGACCTGGCCGACTTCGACGAAGACCGCGACGAGGTCGTCGAGCGAGCCCGAGCAGCGGGTCTCGTGGAGATGCTGATCGTCGGGGGAGTCGACGAGGGGAAGGGCTTCGAGCGGGCCCTTTCCGTGGCCGAGGAGTTCGGCCTGCCCGTGACCGCGGGAATCCACCCTCACGAGGCACGTCTCGCAGACGAGCAGGTGTACGACCAGATCCGCGGGCTGGCCGGCGAGGGCCGCATCGTGGCGATCGGCGAGATCGGCCTGGACTTCCACTACGACCACTCCCCCCGGCCCGCCCAGCGCGAGGCCCTGCGCCGGCAGATTCGCCTGGCCCGGGAGGTCGGCCTGCCGGTGGTCGTCCACACCCGGGAGGCCGACGAGGAGACCGCGGTGATCCTCGAGGAGGAGCGTGCGTCGGAGGTCGGGGGCGTGATCCACTGCTTCACGGGGGGCAAGGACCTGGCCAGCCGGGCTCTGGCCCTGGGCTTCTGCATTTCGTTCTCGGGAATCGTGGCCTTTCCCCGCTCGGAGATCATCCAGGAGGTCGCACGCGAGGTGCCGGACGACCGGCTCCTCGTCGAGACCGACGCGCCCTTCCTGGCGCCGCCTCCCCACCGCGGCAAGCGCAACGAGCCGGCGTTCGTCGTGGAGGTGTCGCGGCGGGTGGCAGCCCTTCGCGGGGTCGAGCCGGAGGCCGTCGGCGACCTCGCGCGACGCAACTACGAGCGGCTCTTTCGTCGCTCCCTGGGCGGCGGAAAGCCCTGATGGACGCCTGGTTCGACCTCGTTTGACAACACGTCGCGAATCCGTCACCTTACCCGTCGCTTCTTCCCCGGACGTTCCCTCGCCCCCGTGAGAAGAGCCGCACCGCTATGGCCAACAACTCGTTCGACATCGTGAGCACCGTGGACATGCAGGAGGTCCGCAACGCCATCGCCCAGTCCGGCAAGGAGCTCGTGACCCGATACGATCTCAAGAACAGCGGATCGAAGGTGGACCTCGTCGACGGGGCCATCGTGCTTACCGCCCCCGACGACTACAAGTTGAAGGCGGTTCGGGACGTGCTCGAGGGCCGACTGGTCAAGCGAGGGATTCCGTTGAAGGCGCTCACTTTCGGCACCGTCGAGCAGGCGCTCGGAGGGACAACCCGTCAGAAGGTGGAGCTCCAGAACGGCATACCCACCGAGAAGGCCCGCGAGATCGTCAAGCTCGTGAAGGGGTCGAAGCGCAAGGTCCAGACCGCGATCCAGGGCGACCAGCTCCGGGTCACCGGCAAGAACCGTGACGATCTCCAGGCCGTCATCGAGCTGCTGAAAGAGACCGACCTCGGGATCGACATGCAGTTCACGAACTACAGGTAGAGGCGCGTGGCATCGGTAGATCCGGTGGGCCGTCCGAGTGCGCTCGATCTTCAGGACATCGTCCGGCTCGTCGGGGACGACCTCGTCCGTGTCGAGGCCCTCTTCGCCGAGCAGGCCCGCTCGGACGTGCATCTGGTGAGCGAGATCGGTCGCTACATCCGCGAGGGCGGGGGCAAGCGCGTGCGCCCGGCACTTCTCCTGCTGGCGGGTCGGCTCTGCGGCTGCCGGGGGGAGCGCGCCATCGTGCTCGCGGCCACCGTGGAGTTCATCCACGCCGCGACGCTTCTCCACGACGACATCATCGACGAGGCTACGGTGCGTCGAGGTCGGCGGAGTGTGAACAGCCGTTGGGGAAACGACATCACCGTGCTCCTCGGAGACTTTCTCTACACCAAGTCGATGGCCATGGCTCTCTCCCAGGACAACCTGCCGATCCTGAGGCTGCTGTCGGACACCACGCTGCGGATGATCGAGGGCGAGATCCTCGAGATCGAGCGCGACGGCAACATGGAGGTCACCGAGGACGACCACCTCGACCTGATCCGGCGCAAGACGGCCGATCTTTTTGCCGCCTGCACCCGGATCGGGGCTCTCCTCGGCGAGGTCGGGGACGAGCGGGAGCAGGCGCTCACGAGCTACGGCCTCAACCTCGGCATGTGCTTCCAGATGGTGGACGACCTTCTGGACTTCACCGCTGAGGAGAAGACCCTCGGGAAGCCCGTCGCCAGCGATCTGCGCGAGGGGAAGGTGACGTTGCCCATGATCTTCCTCCTTCGCCGAGCGTCCGCTGCCGATGCGGAGAAGGTGCGCGCCGTCCTCGAGGACCGTGGCTTTCGCCGCGTCACACGGGACGAGATCGTGCGCCTCGCCCGGGACCACGGAGCCCTCGAGATGGCCCGAGAGCTTGCCGAGCGGTACGCCGAGGCCGCGCGGGAGGACCTCATGGCCTTCGAGCGGTCACCCTATCGCGATGCCCTCGAGGCGTTGCCCGGCTTCATACTCGCCCGCGATCACTGACGGCACGGCCGGATCCCATGAGCACGCGCACCACCGCGGAGAAGAGAGTGGCGGAGCTGCGGCGGCAGATCCGTCACCACGAGCATCTTTACTACGTCCTCAGCAGTCCCGAGATCTCCGATCGGGACTACGACGCCCTCGAGCGTGAGCTCGGGGATCTCGAGTCCCGCTTTCCCGAGCTCGTGACGCCCGATAGCCCCACCCAGCGGGTGGGGGAGACTCCAACGGCAGAGTTCCCCACGTTCGTTCATCGGGTGAAGATGCTCAGCCTGGACAACACCTACAGCGAGGACGAGCTGCGGGAGTTCGAGGAGCGTGTCTTCCGTGTCGTGGGGGAGCAGGACATCGTCTACACCGCCGAGCTCAAGGTCGACGGGCTGTCGATCGCCCTTCACTATGAAGGCGGACGGCTGGTGCGGGCGGTGACACGCGGCGACGGCGTGCGGGGAGACGATGTGACGGCCAACGCCCGGGCCATCCGAGCGATCCCCCTCGTCCTGAGGGACGAGGCGAGTCCCCCGGCGACGCTCGAGGCCCGGGGCGAGGTCTACCTCCCGCGCTCGCGGTTCGAGGCGATCAACGAGGAGCGCGTCGACGCCGGAGAGGACGTGTTCGCAAACCCCAGGAACGTCGCCTCCGGAACCATGAAGAGCCTGGATGCCCGGGTCGTGGCACGGCGTGGCCTCGAGGTCTTGCTGTATGCCATCGCAAACGCCGCCGAGGCGGGCGTCACGAGTCAATGGGAGGCCCTCGAGCGGATGCGGGCGTGGGGGCTGCGCACCAACCCGACGTCTCGTCGCTGCCGTGGCCTCGCCCAGGTCCTGGAGTTCTGTCACGAATGGCGGGACCGGCGGGACGAGCTGGAGTACGAGATCGACGGCGTGGTCGTGAAGGTCGACGACTTCGCCCTCCAGGACGAGCTCGGCTTCACCTCCAAGTTTCCCCGCTGGTCGATCGCGTTCAAGTACCCGGCAGAGCAGGCCCGAACCCGCGTGAGCGCCATCGAGGTCCAGGTCGGGCGGACCGGGAAGCTCACGCCCGTGGCGATCCTGGAGCCGGTGACACTCTCCGGGGCCACCGTGAGCCGCGCCACCCTCCACAACGAGGAGGAGGTGGCGCGCAAAGACGTCCGAGTGAGAGACACCGTCCTCATCGAGCGCGGCGGCGAGGTGATCCCCAAGGTCGTGCGCGTCGTCGAAGACGCCCGTCCGAAAGGGGCGCGCCGGTGGAAGCCACCCGAGGTCTGTCCGGTGTGCGGGACGAAGACCGTCCGCCCGGAGGGGGAGGTGGACCGCCGCTGTCCGAACGCGTCGTGCCCGGCACAGCTGGAAGAGCGGCTCAAGCACTTCGCCCGGCGCGAGGCCATGGACATCGAGGGCCTCGGGGACTCGCTGGTGCACCAGCTCGTCGAGCAGGACCTGGTGCACGACTTCGCCGATCTCTATCACCTGAGCCTGGAGCAGGTGGAGGCCCTCGAGAGGATGGCCGACAAGTCGGCTCGAAACCTCCTGGAGGCGCTCGACAAGAGCCGCTCCCGCGAGCTGAGCCGTCTGCTCTTCGGTCTCGGTATCCGTTTCGTGGGTGAGCGCGCGGCCATGCTCCTCGCACGGCACTTTCGGAGCATCGATGCCCTTGCCGCCGCCCCGGTCGAGGAGATCGAGACGCTCCACGAGATCGGTCCGGTGGTCGCTCAGTCCGTCCATGACTGGCTCCGCGACCCGGCGAGCCGTCGCCTCGTCGCGCGGCTGAAGGCTGCGGGCTTGAAGACCGAGGAGCCCGAGGCCTCTCCCGAGTCCCGGGCGTTCCAGGGGATGCAGTTCGTGGTCACGGGAACGCTCGACTCGATGACTCGGGGTGCCGCCCGGGCGGCGATCGAGGAGCGGGGAGGCCGCGTGACCTCGTCCGTCTCGAAGAAGACCTCCGTCGTGGTCGTCGGCCGGGATCCGGGATCGAAGGCCGACAAAGCCCGTGAGCTCGAGCTCCGGGTCGTGGATGAGCAGGCCTTCGTGGCCCTCCTGGCCGGAGAGTGACGGTTATACTGCTTTCATGACGCGTGCGGCGTCGGTTCTCACCGTCGCCCTCGTCGGCTTCCTGGCCGGGACCCTCGGCTATCTTGCCGGCGGCGGCTTCCGGCTCGACGCCCCGGCAGCGCCGCCGGGGTTTGGGGGCACGCCGCCCTCGTTTGCCGAGGTGGTGGCTCGCGTCAACCCGGCGGTTGTCCACGTCGACGTGATCGAGGACGGCCGGTCCGCGGAGGGGCTCGATGACGCAGAGTTCGGCCTGCCCCGCCGCGGAGAGGGCTCGGGCTTCATCGTCGACTCCGACGGCTACATTCTGACGAACCACCACCTGGTGCCAGGGCCCGCCCGTGTCCGGATACGGCTGGCCGACAAGCGGGAGCTGGCCGCGCGACGGGTGGGCTCGGATCCGAGCACCGACCTGGCGCTGCTCAAGGTGGAGGCGCGCGGGCTCCCGGCGGTGCGTCTGGGGGACTCCGACGCGCTCCGGGTGGGAGACTGGGTCTGCGCCATCGGCAACCCCCTCGAGTTCGACCACACGGTCACGGTCGGCGTCGTCTCCTCCAAGAACCGGAAGATCTTCAA
>CAXMOH010000393.1:0-11139 GCA_964194855.1 uncultured Hyphomicrobium sp. | reverse complement strand
GGAGAGCGTCTGGTGCACCTCGGTCCCCGAGGGAAACGAGCGCGTAGACCCCAAAAGCGGCGGCCGACAGGGCCAGTGCGACGGCGATGCCGATTGCCAGGCGCCCTCGGCGCCGCGGGAGAGCCGGAGTCGCCTCGAGGGCCCCCGAGTCCAGCTCTTGCTTCAGCTCTTCGAGCTCGTTGCGCAAATCCAGCGCCGACTGGTAGCGGCGCGAGGGATCCTTCGCCAGGCACCGTCGGCAGAGCTTCGCCAGGTCCCGCGGAACCTCGGGATTGAGCTCGGTGACGGATTGGGGAGTGTCCTTGAGGATCGAAGACAGAACCGCAGTGGGGCTGTCCCCCCGGAACGGACGCTGGCCCGTGAGCATCTCGTAGAAGACGACACCCAGGGAGAAGATGTCGGAGCGGTGGTCCACTGCCTTGCCTTCTGCCTGCTCGGGGGACATGTGAGAGACCGTCCCCACGATCCGCCCTTCCCCGGTCATCGCCTGCGTAGGGAGCCCGCTTCCGGCGGACGCCAAGGCTTCCGGCCTGAGCTTCGCCAGCCCGAAGTCCAGGATCTTGGGCTGCCCCTTCTCGGTCACCATGATGTTGTCGGGTTTCAGGTCGCGGTGGGTGATGCCCTGCTCGTGGGCCGCGCTGACGCCCTCGGTGATGGGAATGGCCAGCCCCAGGAACTTCGACAGGGCCATGCCGCCCTTCGGAAGAACCTCGGCAAGGCTCTTCCCCCGAACCAGCTCCATCGTGATGAAGTGGACGCCCTCGGCCTGCTCCACCGAATGGATGGTGACGATGTTCGGGTGGTTGAGCGCAGCGACGACCTTGGCCTCTCGCTCGAAGCGCTGGCGTCGCTCCTCGTTGGCCGACACGTCCTCGGGGAGGACCTTCAGCGCCACCTTTCGATCGAGGCTCGTGTCTTCGGCGAGGAAGACCTCGCCCATACCACCCCGGCCGATCTGTTCCAGGATCGTGTAGTGGTTCAGGACGCGACCGATCATGAGGGGCTCATTATGGCCCGGGAGGTGCTGGCCACAACCAGCAGGACGAGGCGAATCACGACGTCGGGCCGCCGAGCTTCTGCAGCGCCTGCTTCGCCTTGCGAACCCAGGGGCGGACGTTCCGCTCGAGGTAGTCGGGCACCGCCTCGGCCTCGGCGATGATGCGGTGCAGGTTCTCGGCGGCGGCCGCCCGGTCGCCGAGTCGTGCCTGCACCGCCGCGCACTCGAAGAGGACCTCTGGTCGTGCCGACCGGGACGCGAGCGTCTCCAGGCTGGTGCGAGCCGCCTCATCCTGGCCGGAGCCCTGCTGGGCCCGGGCGAGCGCGAAGAGCGCGTTGTCGGAGTCGTAGGTGGGGTCGGCCTCCACCACCTGCACGAGCTCCTCTCGCGCCTCCTCGTGCCGGCCCGACTCCTCGAGGCTGACACCGAGCTCGTAGCGAGCCTCGACGCTCTTCGGATCGTGCTCGAGTCCCTTGCGTGCGGCGTCGATTGCCTTGGGGAGCTGCCGCCGTCCGCGTAGCGCCGACGCATAGGCGGTCCAGCTGTTGGCATTGCCCAGCCGTTTGACGTCGGCCTCGGCCGAGCGGAGATCGTCGGCGGTGACCTTTCGAGGCTGGAGGATAGGGCCCCCCCCGAAGAGCTGATCGGCGTACTCGGCGTAGAAGTAGAGGACCGGCCCGATCAGGGGGACCAGCAGGATGATCCACAGCCAGGCCGAGGCGTGGCCACGACGCACCGCCTCTACTGCCATCCAGACCGTGAAAGCCATCCCCAGGACGGCGATCGGAAACACTCTGCCTCCTCCTTGTCCGCAGATAGCTTAGCAGCGAGGGGTCATGGGGGTCAGGTCTTGAATTTGCGCTTTTGGTTGACATGCCGGCCAAAAGCGCAAATTCAAGACCTGACCCCTCTAGTAGACCAGGAGGTCCCTGAGCGCAGGCAACAGGCGGCCTTTCGGCGAGTGGAGCGCTTCGAGGGTCTTCGCGAAAGGGGCCGGTGTGTCGAGGGCGCCCAGACGGGACACGGGGGCGTCCAGCCACTCGAACGCCTCACGGCCGACGACTGCGGCGATCTCCCCGCCGAAGCCCCCTGTGACCGAGGCCTCGTGCAGCACGAGGCAGCGCGACGTCTTCCGCACGGAAGAGACCACCGCGTCGATGTCCCACGGCATCAGCGAGCGCAGGTCGAGGACCTCGACCTCGCGTCCCTCCCGGGCCAGGACCTCGGCAGCGGCGAGCGCCCAGGTGAGACCGATGCCGTAGGTGACGATGGTGGCGTCGCGGCCCTTGCGGGCGATGCGTGCCTGGCCGATCGGCAGCGCGTAGTCCCCGTCCGGCACACGGCCCCGAGCCGAGCGGTAGAGGAGCTTGTGCTCGAGGAAGAGGACGGGGTTGCCGTCTTCGAAGGCGGAGATGAGGAGCCCCTTGGCATCGTATGGCGTGGCGGGGGCCAGCACCTTCAGGCCGGCCACCGAGGTGAACCACGACTCCACGTTCTGCGAGTGGAAGGGGCCGGCGCCCACACCGCCACCGATGGGCAGCCGGATCACCACGGGGAGGCGCTCTCCCCACCGCCAGTGGGTCTTCGCCAGGTTGTTGACGATCTGGTTGAAGCCGCAGGTGACGAAATCCCCGAACTGCATCTCGACCATCGGGACGTAGCCGCCCAGGGCGAGCCCCATGGCGGCACCGATGGCTCCCGACTCGATGATCGGCGTGTTCCGGACGCGGGCCTTTCCGAACTCCTCCATGAAGCCGGCGGTCACCTTGAAGACGCCGCCGTACTCGGCGATGTCCTGGCCGAGGAGCACGACCTGCTCGTCCCGACGCATCGCCGTGCGCAGCCCGTCGGAGATGGCGTCCACGTAGCGCCGCTCCGGAGCCGCCTGCGCCTTCTCGACGTCCGGGGCGCGAGGAGTGAGAAGGCTCGGAGCAAGGACGTCCGCGTCCTCGCTCGACTGGGGCTCGGGCGCGGCGAGGGCCTCGTCGGCAAGCGAGTCGATCTTCGCCTTGTAGTCGCTCCGTGTCTTTTCCACGTCTCGCTGGCTCAGGATCTCTCTTCCGCGGAGGAAGGCTTCGAATCGCCGGAGCGGGTCCTTCGCCTTCCATTCTTCGAGGAGTTGCGTAGGGACATAGTCGGTGCCCGACGCCTCTTCGTGCCCCCGCGTCCGGAAGGTCTTGAACTCGAGAAGCAACGGGCCTGCCCCTCGCCGAGCGCGATCGGCGGCGCGAGCCACCGCGCGGTGCACGGCCAGGATGTCGTTGCCGTCCACGATGACGCCGGGCATCCCGTAGGCCACTCCCCGGTCGGCGAGGTCACGACACGCGTACTGCTCCCGGATCGGTGTCGAGAGGCCGTACTGGTTGTTCTCGACCAGGAACAGGACGGGCAGCTTCCAGACCGCGGCCAGGTTCAGGGCCTCGTGGAAATCTCCCTCGCTCGTTGCCCCGTCGCCGGTGAACACCGCCGCCACCCGATCGTTGCCGCGAAGCTGTGCGGCCAGCGCCAGGCCGCACGCCACGGGCAGCATCGCCCCGAGATGGCTGACCATCCCGACGATGCCCTTCTGGAGATGGCCGAAGTGGAAGCTGCGATCGCGCCCCTTCGTGAAGCCACCCTCCCGGCCCAGGAGCTGGCGGAAGAGCCGCGGCAGGTCGATGTCCCGCCCGGTGAACACGCCCAGGTTGCGGTGCATTGGCAGCACGAAATCGCTGGGCTCCAGGGCCGCCACGACGCCCGTGGCGATGGCCTCCTGCCCGATCCCGGAGAACCACTTGGACAGGCGCCCCTGCCTGAGGAGGACGAGCATTTTCTCCTCGATCAGGCGGGAGAGGAGCATGGAGCGGTAGAGGTTCCGCAACTGCTCGGGCGCGAAGCCCTCGAGGCGTTCCTCCGTCGTCTCCGGCGACGACGCGGGGGAGTCGTCCATTCCGCCTCAAGTGTAGTACGCCGGCCGGCCTGTGGCGCCCGCGCGCTGGCGCGCTACAATCCCGGCCGTGTTCGAAGCCGCAGAGCTCGGGCGCCGTGTGGGCAAGAAGGAGTTCGAGGCCGAGGTCGAGACGCTGCGCCTCGACCTGCTGGAAGCCCAGCGTGCGCTGCAGAAGGCCGGGGTCCCCGTGATCCTGCTCCTCGCGGGAGCCGACGGCGCGGGAAAGGGGGAGACGGTCAAGCGCCTCCTCGAGTGGCTCGACACCCGGGGCCTCGACACCCACGCCTTCGGGCCTCCGACCGACGAAGAGAAAGAGCGGCCGCTCTGGTGGCGCTACTGGATGCGGCTGCCCCGGCGCGGGCGCATCGGCATCTTCTTCGGGTCCTGGTACAGCGAGCCCCTTGTCGAGCGGGCGTTCGGTCGCCTCAGCCGATCCCGCTACGACAGCGCGCTCTCGGAGATCGCGATCTTCGAGCAGATGCTGGCAGAGGACGGGGCGCTCATCGTCAAGCTCTGGATCCACCTCTCGAAGAAGGGCCTCGAGAAGCGGTTGGGGCGGCTCGAGAAGGATCCGACCACGCGCTGGAAGGTGACCAAAGACGACTGGAAGCACTTCCGCAAGTACGACTCCTTCATCGAAGCTTCGGAGCACGCGATCCGGCGAACCGACACGCCTCTGGCGCCCTGGGTCATCGTCGAGGCCACCCACGAACGCTATCGCGATCTCATGGCGGGAAGGACCCTCCTCGAGCGCTTTCGGGCTGCCCTCGCGCCGACCCCGGACCGCCACACGGCCGACGCGCCGGAGGAGAAGAGCCCGCCGCCGTCCCTGTCCGTCGGCCCGAAAGGTTCGCTCACCGTTCTCGATCGCCTGGACCTCGACACGAGGCTCTCTGCTGAGGAGTACCAGGAGCGTCTCGACGAGGCCCAGGGACGTCTGGGCCGGCTGACCCGTAGCGCCTTTTCGAAACATCGCTCCTCCGTCGTCGTCTTCGAGGGATGGGACGCGGCGGGCAAGGGCGGCAACATTCGACGCCTCACCGCTGCCATGGACCCGCGGACCTACCGTGTGATCTCGGTTGCGTCGCCAACCGACGAGGAGAAAGCCCACCACTACCTCTGGCGGTTCTGGCGACACATCCCGCGGGCGGGATACGTGACCATCTACGATCGCTCCTGGTACGGGCGCCTTCTCGTCGAGCGCGTCGAGGGCTTCGCCAGGCATGATGAATGGAGCCGGGCCTACCTCGAGATCAACGATTTCGAGCAGCAGCTCGTCGATCACGGCATCGTGCTGGCGAAGTTCTGGCTCCACATCGATCAGAAGGAGCAGCTTCGCCGCTTTCGGGAGCGGGAGGAGGTGGCCTGGAAGCGGCACAAGATCGGCCCCGAAGACTGGCGCAACCGGGAGAAGTGGGACCCCTACCGCGACGCGGTGAACGACATGGTGGCCCACACGAGCACCGCGGCGGCACCGTGGACGCTCGTTCCGGGGAACGACAAGCGCCTTGCCCGGATCCAGGTCATCGAGACGCTGTGCGAGCGTCTTCGAGAAGCGCTGGACGGTGGCAGTTGATCTTCGCCACGGTCTGCTAGCATCCGCCCATGCTCGACAGGATCTGGACCGGGTTCTTCCTCGTGGCGTTCGTGGCCGCGGTCTTCCAGTCCGTGGTCCTGGGCCACACCGGCGTCTGGGCGGAGATGGTGGCCGCCACCTTCGACCTCTCGAAGACGGCGTTCGAGATCGCCCTGGGGCTGACGGGTGTCATGTGCCTCTGGCTCGGGATCATGAAGATCGGCGAGCGCGGCGGGGCGGTCGAGCTGCTGGCCCGGTGGTTCGGGCCGCTCCTGAGACGGCTCTTCCCTTCGATCCCTCCGGGCCATCCGGCCTCCGGATCGATCGTCATGAACATGGCCGCCAACATGCTGGGGCTGGACAACGCCGCCACGCCCCTCGGCCTCAAGGCGATGGGGGAGCTTCAGGAGCTGAACCCCGAGAAAGACACCGCCAGCAACGATCAGATCCTGTTCCTGGTCCTCAACACATCAGCGGTCACGGTGATCCCCGTGGCGATCTTCACCTATCGGGCAACCCTGGGCGCGGCCGACCCGACCGACGTGTTCCTCCCGCTCCTCATCGCCACGACCTGCAGCACCGTGGCGGGCCTCGTCGTCACCGGATTCGTTCAACGCCTCAAGCTCTGGGACCCGGTGATCCTCGCGTACCTCGGGGGCCTGCTGGCCATGGTGGGGGGGCTGGTGGCGTATTTCAGCCAGCTCGATCGCGAGGCGATGCAACGGCAGTCGTCGCTCCTGAGCAACGTCCTCATCTTCAGCGTGATCATCGCCTTCATGCTTCTCGCGGTCCGGCGCCGGATTTCCCTGTACGAGAGCTTCATCGAAGGGGCGAAAGAGGGCTTTGGCGTGGCGGTGGGCATCATCCCGTATCTCGTCGCGATGCTGGTGGCCATCGGGGTGCTGCGAGCCAGCGGCACCCTCGACATGCTCCTCGATGCGGTCCGGTGGGGGGCGACGGGGCTCGGTCTCGACACCCGCTGGGTGGACGGGCTGCCCACGGCCCTGGTTCGACCTCTGAGCGGCAGCGGCGCCCGCGGCATGATGCTCGAGACGATGAAGACCCACGGCGCCGACTCTTTCGCCGGGCGTCTCGTGAGCGTCATCCAGGGGAGCACCGAGACGACGTTCTACGTGCTGGCGGTGTACTTCGGCTCCGTCGGCATCCGGAAGACCCGCCACGCCGTGGGATGCGGCCTCGCCGCGGACCTCGCCGGGATCCTCGGCGCCATTGGCGTCACATATCTCTTCTTCGGCTGAGCCGACCTCTGTGACCATGCCTGGCGGAGCACGAGCCGCGCTCGTCACCGCCTGCGTCCTGTGGGCGGTGTCGTTCGTGGCCACGAAGGTTGCCCTCGAGGCGGTGCCGCCACTCACGGTCGTGGCGCTCCGGCTGCTGATCTCGTCTGTGTGCTTCGTGCCGTGGATCGTGACCTCCGGAGGATTCGAGGCCATCGGCGGCCGGCGGGGACTGGCTCGTCTCTCCTGGCTGAGCCTTCTGGGCACCGGGCTGCACTACGGGCTGCAGACCATGGGATTGCAGTACACCACCGCGTCCAACGCGTCTCTCTACGCAGTGACCGCCCCCATCACGATTCTCCTGCTCTCCGCGGCGATGCTGGGCGAGCGCATCACCGTCCGCAAGACCCTCGGTGTCGTCCTGGCGCTCGCCGGGGTCCTGGTGGTCCTGGGGCCCGAAACCCTCACGACGCTCGAGCTCGACGCCCACGTGAAGGGCGACCTCCTGGTGCTGGTGAGCATCGTCATGTGGGGCCTGTTCACGGTCTTCGGCAAGCGGGTCACGGACGAGCTCGGGGCTCTCCGGGTGACGGCCTGGGTGACGGTGATCGGCGCTGTCTGGATGCTCCCCTTCGCCGGGTACGAGATGGTGACGACCAGCTACTCGATCACGAGCATGACCCTCGAGGCCGGAATGGCGCTGGCCTTCCTGGGCATCGGGTGCTCGTTCCTCGCCACCCTTCTCTACTTCATCGCGCTCCAGCGCACGGAATCGCAGAAGGTGGGTGTCTACCTCTACACGATTCCGCCCATGACCGCAGTGGTGGCGGTGCTCTATCTGGGCGAGGCGCTCAGTGCCAACCTCGTCGTCGGAGCACTCCTTGTGATCGGCGGTGTGGCCCTCACGGAACGGGGCTGACGGCAAACGCGGTGGTGTCCTGAAGGATCCGGAGGCTCGGACGACATGGAAGCAACGTTTCGACGGTCGGTGATCGCGGCCTTCGTGGTTCTGACCGCCTGCGCGCCCGCCGTCCCGCCACCGGAGACGGCGAAGCCCCCGAACATCGTCCTCATCATGGCGGACGACCTGGGGTTCTCCGACATAGGCTCCTATGGCGGCGAGATCCCGACACCCCACCTCGACCGCCTGGCCGAGGAGGGCCTCCGCTTCACGCAGTTCTACAACGCCGCGCGCTGCTCCCCGACGCGCGCTGCCCTCCTGACCGGCCGCACGCCCCACGCGGTGGGCGTCGGCCACCTCAGCGGCCCGGGGACCTATCCCGGTGACCTGGACCGGGAGACACCCACGGTGGCGGAGCTGCTCCGCGATGCGGGCTACGCCACGTACATGGCAGGGAAGTGGCATGTCACGCCCTGGCCGGGCCCTGGCCACAATCACCCGAGGCGCCGCGGCTTCGACCGGTTCTACGGCATCCTCGCGAGCATCCGGAGCTACTACAACCCGCCCTCGCTCATGCGCGACGACGAGATGCTGCCCCCGCCCGAGGGCAACTACCACTTCACTGACGCCGTCACCGACGCGGCGGTCGAGTTCGTCGAGGAGCACGACCCCTCGAGGCCGTTCTTTCTCTACGTCGCCCACGCGGCGCCCCACTGGCCGATGCACGCCCGGGAGGCGGATGTAGCCCGACATCTCGACCGCTACCGCGCCGGCTGGGACGCCGTCCGGGCCGCGCGTCACGAGCGACTGTCGGACCTCGGGCTCCTCGCGCCCCGGGACGAGCGCGTCGCGCCGTGGGAGTCGGCCGAGCCGAAGGAATGGCTCGCCCGGCGGATGGCCGTCTACGCCGCGATGGTCGAGCAGATGGACCGCGGCGTCGGGAAGGTCCTCGACGCGATCGAGCAACGGGGAATGACCGGGAACTCACTGGTGCTATTCCTCTCCGACAACGGGGGCTGCGCCGAGGAAATCGGGCCGGAAGGCCGAGCGCGGCACTTTCCGCTTCGGACGCGGGACGGTCGGGCGATCCGCCTCGGCAACGGAACCGATGTCGCGCCCGGGCCGGAAGACACCTACGCGAGCTACGGCCTCGAATGGGCCCATGTGTCGAACACGCCCTTTCGCCTCTTCAAGAGCTTCGTTCACGAGGGAGGCATCGCGACCCCGCTCATCGCTCGTTGGCCCGGCGTGATCCCGTCGGGTGCGACCACCCGGCGGGTCGGCCACGTCATCGATCTCCTGCCAACATTGCTCGCGGCCGCCGGCGTGCCTCCGCGTTCGCTGGAAGGTCGAGACCTCCTGGGTGGGGACCCGGGCGAGCCGCGCACGCTGTTCTGGGAGCACGAAGGCCACCGTGCGGTGCGACAAGGAGACTGGAAGCTGGTCGCCGTGCACGGCGACCCGTGGGAGCTCTACGACCTGGCGGAGGACCGTACCGAGCTCTCGAACCTTGCCGCGGCCCAGCCCGACCGAGTGCAGGCGCTCTCATCGCTCTACGACGCGTGGGCCGACCGGAGCGGCGTGAAACCCTGGACCGATCCCCAGACACCTATCGGCGGCCGCCGCTGAGGCCGGGCGCCTCGCACCCCCGATTTGTCACGTCGGCTCGGCCCTCATCGGTGGAGCGACATGAGCCAAACGGCCCCCCGGGGGTCGGGCACCGGCCGGCGCCCCTTGGTATACTGGTCTTCGAGGAGCTTGAAGTGTCCTCTGCCCGTCTGTTTCCCCTGCCCGCTCTCGCCGTCGTCGTTTCTTCGCTCGTCGGCTGCGCCGGGGCCGAGAAGCGCATCTATACCCCAGACGAGATGCGGTCGGAGCTCGAGAGTCGAGTCTCGATGCAGATGCGGGACGAGATCGTCATTCCCTTCGAGATCGACGACGAGATCCGCCAGCTCGCCCAAGACGTCACCAAGGACGCCCCGACGGACCGCGCAAGGGTGCGGGCCCTCGTTGGAGCGATCATCGGTCGGGCTGACTTCTCCATCTCCTACGACTGGCTCTCGAACAAGACCGCCCAGGAGGTCTTCCGTGAGGGGAAAGGCAACTGCCTCGCCTACTCCAACCTGTTCGTGGGCATGGCGCGAGCGGTTGGTATAGAGGCCGCCTACGCAGACGTCAACTTCACCGAGCGGGTCACCAGGGAGGCCGAGATCATCGTCCACAGCACGCACATCACGGCTGCGGTGACGCAAGGAGGCCGATCAACCCTCATCGACTTCACCAGCAATCCGGAACGCAAGTACATCGGCTTTGAGGTGATCGACGATCTCGAAGCCATCGCGAACTTCTACAACAACCAGGGCTTCCTCTACGGGTACTTCACCGAGACCGAGGACGTCGACTTCGATCCGTTGGAGAAGGAGCTCGAGATGTACCGGCTGGCGCTGGAGATCGTTCCGACCTTTCGCCGCGGGAGGAACAACCTCGGGGTCGCGCTCCGCCGCCGAGGCAGGGTCGATGAGGCCATCGAGCAATACCAGTTGGCCATCGAGCAGGACCCCAGGTACGCCGAGGCTCTCTCGAACCTGGGAACGGCGTATTCCTACCAGGGCCGTACCGAGGAGGCTCTCCAGGCGTATCGCCTCGCCGTCGAGAATGCTGGCCCCGACGGCTACATGCATCACCGTCTTGGGGTCATGTACCTTCGGCTTGCTCGGTACCAGGAGGCGATCAAGCAGTTCCGGACAGCCCTGTCCAAGGAGCCAGAGCTCGCCGACGCCCATTACCACCTCGGTGAGTGCTACCGGAGTCTAGGGGACCAGAAGAAGGCGATCGAGGCGTTCGAGGCCACCCTCGAGATCGATCCGAACTACCTCGCCGCTCGGACGAGACTGGAGCGGCTGTCTCCATCCGGGGAACCGCCCGAGTAGGGCCCGGTCGGAAGCTGGAACCTCACCTCGACTTCCAACACGACCTCCACGGTCCTACCGTTGCGCATGGCCGGCGCGAACTTCCACTCCTTCACGGTGCGCAGGGCATTCCGATCGAGGGAGGCCTCGAGCCCCTCGGAAACGGTGGCGGCTCCCACCGACCCATCGCGTCGCACCAGCACCATGAGAACGACGCTGCCCTCGACACCCCTGGCCAGCGCGCTCTCCGTATAGGGCGCCGGCGTGGACTCGATGATCCTGGGCGGCAGCGCCGGTTCGGGTGACTCGGACGTCGTCAGGGACAGGACGCCCTTCCCCTTGGCCAGCGCGGCCGCCTGGAGCATCTCGATGATGTCCGCTCGTCGCCTTTCGATGGCTCGATAGAGCGGAGTGTGCTCTTCCGAGTCCCGGAGCCCGAAGTCAGCTCCTGCCCGCAGGAGGAGACGCGCCGAGGTTGTCCGACCGCGCCTGGCGGCCAGGTGGAGCGCCGTCTCCCGAGACTGGTTCCGCTGGTCGAGACTCGCGCCAGCTTCCAGGAGCATCTCCACGATCTCGTCATGTCCGCCCC
>CAXMOH010000392.1:0-5449 GCA_964194855.1 uncultured Hyphomicrobium sp. | reverse complement strand
CGGCCCAGCTCGATCTGGACGAAGACCTTGATCAGGCAGCTGAAGATGATGAACCAGAGCAGGGTGAAGCCGGTCTTCGCCCCGAGCTGCGTCGTGACGATGAGCTCGCCCGAGCCGACGATGTTGGCCGAGATGATCAGCCCGGGTCCGAGGTAGGCGAGCATCTCCCGCAGGCTGCGAGGAGGTGGCCGGAAGGCTTCAGCCTGGGTCATGGGAAGGTGCTGCGCAGTCTATAGGATTCCGTGGCTCCTAGACCGTGGCGACGGGATTGACGAGCGTGCCGATCTCGGGGCACGAGATCTCGACGACGTCGTTCTCCTCGAGCCCCACCTCGAGGGGCTGGATGATCCCGGTCCCGGTGGAGAGCACGGTGCCGGTGGCGATGTCGTTGCTCCGGAGAAGCCACTCCACCAGCTCGGTGTAGCGTCGCTTGAGACGGGCGGTGCTCGTCTCTCCCGCGAAGACTTCCTTCCCGTGGCGAAGAACGCGGCAGCGTAGCGTCAGGGCGTAGGGGTCGGCGATCTCGTCGGGAGTCACGATCACCGGGCCGAAAGAGAAGCACCCGCGGTAGATCTTGGACTGGGGAAGGTACAGGGGGTTCTCGCGCTCGATGTCCCAGGCCGAGACGTCGTTGGCCAGAGTGAAGCCCAGGATCGTCCCCCGACGTCCCAGCACGATGGCCAGCTCGGGCTCGGAGGCCGTGAAGCTCGAGTCGTGGCGGCGCCCAATGGGCTGCCCCGGTGCCGCACACCGACCCGCCGAGGCCTTGAAGAACAGCTCGGGGCGTTCGGCATCGTAGACGCGGTCGTAAAAGCCGGTCCCCTCCTCGCGAAACTCGGCACTGCGCCGGTAGGTGACGCCGGCTCCCCAGACCTCGGGGGGCGTCACCGGGCACAGCAGCCCCTCGGGCCCTCTCACACCCGAGCGAATCTCGCCGACCTCGGCGAACGCGCCGGCCTTCTCCCCATCGGAGAGCCAGCTCACCGGGTCCAGATCCCCCTCCTCCTGCGCCTCGAGCAGGTCGAGCGTGGTGAGGACACCGGCGTGCGCCTCGCGGAGGGCGACCACGGTCTCGCCACGCTGGAAGCCCAGGCGGGGACTGCCGTCATCCCCCGGTGTCTGTAGCCACTTCATGACGCCGATTCTGTTGCCATGGCCCTCCCGGTGCAAGGCCCGGAGCCCGCGGGCGCGTGCGGTTTGCCGGCCAGGCGGCGGTCGGCTAGGCTGTTCGTCTCCATGCCCGTCCTGTCCGGCTCCCCTGTCGTCACCCTGCGCAACGCTTCCGCCTATCCCTACGACGGGGCCATCTCGGCGGCCCGCACCTGCTACGCGCCTCGGGTCGTGGGCCCGGAAGAGGTCACGGCGTCGCAACGTGACTCGATCGGGCCGCTGACGTTCGATGCCGGCCACCACACGGTCTGGCAGCACGCCCATTTCGAGTTCGGTCTGGAGAACATCAGCCGCCAGCTCGTGTGGACGTTCCTCCACTCCCACCCCTTCTACAACTCCGAGCAGTCGAGCCAGCGCTTCGTCCGGCTGGAAGAGATCCGTGCCCACGTGCCCGACAACCTGAACGGCGAGGCTCGCCGCGTCTACGAGGGAGCCATCGAATCGGCGTGGGAGTCGTACCGGCGGCTCAACGACTTGCTGATCGAAGACACGGAGAGGATTCTCACCGATCTGCGGCACCTTTCTCCCAACGCCTCCGAGAAGAGGCGGAAGAAGGTCCGGAGAGAGGCGGAGAAGAAGGCGATCGAGATCGCCCGCTACGTGATCCCGGTGGCGGCGTTCACGTCGATGGTCCACACGCTCTCCGGCATCGTCCTGCACAGGCTCCACAGGATGATGGCCACCGGAGACGCCCCGCGGGAGAGCCGCGTGGTGGTGGAGGCCATGGTCGCCCACGTGCGCAACATCGATGAGGACTTCTTCGAGCGCATCGGCGAGGGACCGATCGGTGACGACGATGTCGTCGAGGCGCGGCTGCCACGGCTCGACGCGGACGGCGACGCGGAAGCGGCTCGTCTCGACGCGAGGCTCGACGGCCGGACGTCGCTTCTCGTGGACTGGATGGGCAACGCCGAGCAGACGACGGCGGAGGCGGTGCGAGCCGTCCTCGGCGTCGGGCCGGAGGCGTTGAGCGACGACGACGCCCTCGAGCAGCTCCTGAACCCCGGCATCAACCGCTATCGGCTGGAGACCCTTCAGCTCTCGGTCCACACCCCGCTCGGACGGGCCATGCATCATCCGGCGTACACGTTCCTCAAGAAGATCTCGCACACCGCCGACAGCCAGGACCAGCGGCACCGCATGGTGCCGGCCTCGCGGCCGCTCATGACGCTCTCCGACACCCGCCGGCCGGACTACGTGACACCCCCGCTCATCGCGGCCAACCCCGAAGCCCTTGCCGTGTACGAAGAGGCCATGGAGCGAGCCTGGTCAGCAAAGAACAGGCTGCTCGAGATGGGCGTGCCGCTGGAGCAGGCCCTCTACCTCCTGCCCAACGCCAAGGCCCTCCGCTTCCACGAGAGCGGCAGCCTGCTCTACCTCGCGCACAAGTGGGTCATGCGCACCTGCTTCAACGCCCAGGAAGAGATCTACCAGGCCTCGATGGACGAGCTGGAGCAGGTCCGGGCCCTTCACCCCCGCCTGGCCCGTCACATGGGGCCACCCTGCGTCCTGCGCCACAAGCGGGCCAGCCCGATCTGCACCGAGGGCGACCACTTCTGCGGCGTGTCGGTCTGGCTCGACTTCCCGAACGTCGAGCGGCCCCTGTAGTCAGCAGGCTCCGATCACGACGGCGCGGCCTCGACGACCGCGGCCGCGGTGAGCCCGCTCCGCACCGCGCCCTCGATGGTGGCGGGAAGGCCGGTGTTGGTCCAGTCTCCGGCGAGGACGAGGCCGGGAAGATCGGTGTCGGCCTCGGGGCGAAGGGCCTCGGACTCGGGGCTCGCAACGAACGTGGCAGCGGGCTCTCGAAGCACGAGCGTGCGCTCGATCTTCGCCTCCGCCATCGCCGGGAAGTACCGCCGCAGCGCGTCCGCGGCCACTGCTTCGAGCTCCGCCTGCTTCTTCGGGGCGCTTCGAAGGGCGGCGCTGACGATGAAGCTGAGATGCTGTGGCGCGCCCTGGCGCCCGTGGAGGCGGCCCTTGTCGAAGACCCATTCGACCTCGCAGTCGCGCAGACCCACCATGAGACGGTCCACGACCGGCCGGTCGAGCCACATGTCCACGGACACGATGGGCGAGCGACCGAGGCGTTCGAGGTCGACGAAGGGAGAGCGGCCGCGCCAGTCTTCGGGCAACAGTGGAGGCAGGGCGTGGGGCGGGACGGCGGACACCACCGCGTCGGCTGTCTCGAGCCGCATCTCGGGCCCGCGGCCCGCACCGATGTCCTCGCGCTCTCGGGGCCGTTGCGCGTATCGGACACCGCTCACACGGCCACCCTCCAGGGTGAAGCCCTCTGCGAGGGCCCCGGGCCGCACGACGCCGCCCCGGGCCTCGAAGTAGCGGGTGAGGCGCTCGAAGAGGACACCCCAGCCGCACCGGAGGAACACGAGACGGGAGGCTCGGCGGTCCCGGAGGAAGGCCTCCTGGTAGACACGGTGGAAGAGGACAGCGGCGGCGTGCTCCGGGGCCGCGTTGACGATGGCGAGGGCCAGTGGGTCCCACAGGAGACGCCGAGCCGCCTCGCCCTGCCCCGTGCGCCGAAAGTACTCGGCGAGAGTCAGGCCCACGGGGACCTTGCCGAACCGGACGGCGAGTCCCAGGCGAAGGGCCTGGAGCTTCACGCGCGGGGGAACGCGAAGGCCGAGGAGGCCCACGAGGAGGTGCAGCGGGGCGACGAGAGGAGGGCACTCCAGCGCCGTCATTCCCTTCTCATCCACCCAGTCGATCCGCAGGTTGTCCTGCTGAAGCAGGAGGTCGCTGGCGCCGGCACGACGCACGAGATCGAGAGTCGCCGAGTACGCGCCGAGCATCAGGTGGGTGCCGTTGTCCACGTCTTCGCCGGTCACCGCATCCCGGAACGACGTGGCGCGCCCCCCGAAGACACCACGGCGCTCGAGCAACACCACCTGGTGTCGCCGCTCCTGAAGCGCGATGGCGGACGCCAGCCCCGCGAAGCCGCCCCCGACGACCACGACCTTCATGGAGACCCGTACACCCGCGCTGCGGTGCGGAGGGCGATCCAGGCCTTCCGGGGCCGACCGAGGCGGACCCGCTCTCCCCCGATCGGGTGGCCCCGCCGCGCCATCTCGTCGAGGAGCGTCCGGTAGATCGATCCCATGATCTGTGCCGCGAGCATCGACCGCCGGTCTTCGGGTGGTAGGCACACCGCCGCAGCCTCGTAATGACTCCGCGCCCGGTCGGCCTCGAAGGTGAGCAGTGCCTCGATCCCGGCGGGGCGTGAGGCACCGTGATCTCTGGCGGCGGCAAGGAGGTCGGCCTCGGCCACACCGAAGCGCGCCAGGTCCTCGAGAGGAAGATAGAGCCGGTCCCGGGCGGCGTCCGCGGCCACGTCTCGAAGAACGTTGGTGAGCTGCAGGGCGAGACCCAGCTCCAGCGCATACTCGCGCGTCCGCGGATTGGAGTACCCGAAGATCTCGATCGAGGCCAGCCCCACCGCCGAGGCCACGCGCTCGCAGTAGAGGCGAAGGTCGTCCCGCGTGGCGTAGCGACTCTCGGTCAGGTCCATCCGGCAGCCCCTCACGATATCGTCCAGCGCGGAGCGCGGGATCGGGAAGCGGGCCACGGTCTCCGCCAGCTCGCCGCCGAGGGGAGTCGTGGGCGTCCCTGCGTAGCAGCGTTCGATCTCCTGGTTCCAGCGGTCGAGCCCTTCAGCGCCGCCGCCGTCCTTCTCGTCCACGCAATCGTCCACCGCGCGACAGAAGGAGTAGAGCGCATAGATGGCACGACGCTTCTCCTCCGGGAGCGTCAGGAAGGCGTAGTAGAAGTTGCTCTGGCTCTTCCGAGTCAGCCGGGCACCGAGGCTCGTGATCATGGCGGGGGCCACCGCCACGCCCGCCAGGCGAGCGCCACCTTGTCGAGCGCCGAGTGCTTCGGGCGCTGCTTGAACACGTCCGCGCCCACCGCCTCGATGCGGTCGAGGATCGACATCCCGCCCAGCCAGGTGAGCCGCATCTCGAAGCGCAGCTCGCGGCCCACCCGATCGCAGAGCGGCCGCCCCTGTACGAACAGCTCCCGGGTGCGACCGATGAGCTCGGCCATGAGCCCACGGAAGCCGTCGCTGACGCGCCCCGTGCTGAAGTCCCAGGTGCCGACCCCGTGGCGCCTCATGAGCTCTTCCGGAACGTAGATGCGGTCCCGTGAGTAGTCGATGGCCGCGTCCTGCCAGTGGTTGGCCAGCTGCAAGCCGGTGCAGATCGCATCGGAAAGCGGGGCCAGCTCCGAATCGCCCTGCTCGAACACGAGAAGCACCAGCCGCCCC
>CAXMOH010000391.1:0-9693 GCA_964194855.1 uncultured Hyphomicrobium sp. | reverse complement strand
GCAGAGTTCGTCCCGGACCGAGACAAGGGAACGGTCAACCTCCGCCTCACCAGCCTGCGGGAGACGGCGCTGTTCGACGCTCCGGAGCCCGAGGAGCCGACCGCGGTGGCGGACCTGGAGCCAGCCCTGGCCGGGGAGCCGGGCGCTCCGGAGGACACCGGCTCTCTCATCCCCACTCCAGCGCCCCTGGACCAGGATCCGACTCCAGAGGCAGAAGACGCGCCAACCGAAGGAGAAGACGAGAAGCCGACCGCGGAACAGGCGCCCGTCGCTCCTGAAGCGGCTCCGGGACCGCCATCCGAAACACCTGTTCGGGTGGCGGAAGCAGCTCCAGAGCCTCCCGAGGCAACTCCGCCATCGCCACCCACGCCAGCCGACGCCGTCCCGCCAGCAGCGGCCCCAGCGGGCACCCCTACCGCGGCTGCGGACCCTTCGACCCCGCCCGGGGGGGCGCCGCCCGAGGCAACGGGCGGCCCTGCGGCGGGAGCCGACCCGACAGCTCCTCCGCCGATCGAGATCCTGAGCGCCGCGCCGCTGCCACCACCGCCGCCGGAGAACGGGATCTCGGCGATCCGCGGAGTGCTGCTCGAGCCTGGTGTTCCCGATCTCACCCGAGGACGCCGTCCTGTGTCTCCGCCCTTCGCACGAATGGCGTCGGTCCAGGGCGTGGTCGAGGTGGAGTTCTCAGTGGGCTCGGGTGGCCTGACGGCCGTCCAGAGGGTGAACGGCCCCGAGCTCCTGCAACCGGCGGCCACCCAGGCCGTCGAGTCGTGGATCTTCCGACGCACGCGGGCGGACCGGGCCTACCTGCTCGCGGTGTTCACGTACGAGGATGATCTCTCGAGCGCGGTGGTGCGCCCACAGCCTCGGCGCTGAATCAGCCCTTCTTCTTGGCCGTGCTCTTCTTCCGGGCCGCCGCCTTGCTCGCCGACTTCTTGGCCTTGGCCTTCGCCTTGGGGGCCGCCTTCTTCGCGGCGGGCTTCTTCTTGGCCTTGGCCTTGGGGGCGGCCTCCTTCTTCACAGCCGGCTTTTTCTCGGCCGGCTTCTTCTCGCCCGCCTTCGTATCGGCCTTGCCCGCGGGTGTGAACTCGTAGCCGACGAGCTCGAGGATCGCCATCTCGGCGCCGTCACCGCGGCGCGGGCCAAGCCGAAGGATGCGGGTGTAGCCCCCGGGGCGCGTGGCAAAACGGGCGCCGATGGTATCGAACAGCTTCTTGACGACTGCTCGGTCCTGGATGTCGCGGGCCGCCAGGCGACGCGCGTGGAGGCGGTCGTCCTCACGGCGTGCAAGGGTGATGAGTCGCTCCGCGAAGGGGCGCACCTCCTTCGCCTTCATGAGGGTCGTACGAATCCGCTCCCGCTCGAAAAGAGCGGTAGCGAGATTGCGCAGGAGCGAAATACGGTGGGGCGTGGTGCGCCCCAGCTTCCGGTGGGCGACGCGGTGTCTCATCGTTGGTTCCTGACGAATCTCACTTCTGCAGCTGCGGCCAGTCGTCGATCTTCATGCCGAGGGACAACCCCATCCCGCCGAGGATTTCCTTGATCTCGTTCAGGGACTTCCGGCCGAAGTTCTTCGTCTTGAGCATCTCGGCCTCGGTCTTCTGCACGAGCTCGCCGATGGTCCGGATGTTGGCATTCTTCAGACAGTTGTAGGAGCGGACGCTGAGCTCCATCTCGTCCACGCTCTTGTGGAGCTTCTCCCCCAGGACGCTCTTCTCCTCGTCGGAGACCTCGACCGTCGGCCCCTCGCTCTCTTCTTCCTCTTCCTCGATGTTGATGAAGATCTGGAGATGGTCCTTCATGAGCTTGGCTGCGAGGCCCACGGCGTCGCGGGACGAGACGGCTCCGTTCGTCCACACCTCGACGGTGAGCTTCTCGTAGTCCGTTGCCTGGCCGACGCGGGCCTGCTCGACGAAGTAGTTCACCTTCTTCACCGGGGAGTGCACTGAATCGATGGGGATCCAGCCGATGGACAGGTCTTCGTCGAAGTTCTTGTCTGCCGACACGTAGCCCCGGTCCTTCTTGACGCGCAGCTCGACAGAGAGAGTCGAGCCCGAGCCCAGGGTGGCGATATACGCCTCCGGGTCCAGAACATCGATGTCCGGATCAGGCGTGATGTGCTTCGCAAGAATCTCGCCCGGCTCCGATGTCTTCAGCATGAGGGTCTTCGGATGGTCCACGTGTATCTTGAGCGGAACCCGCTTGAGGTTCAGGATCAGATCAGTGGTGTCCTCCATCGCGCCGGGGATGGGCGAGAACTCGTGGAGCACTCCCTCGACCCTGACCGCGGTCACCGCCGCTCCCTCGATACCCGAGAGGAGGACGCGTCGCAGGGCATTGCCAACGGTGGTGGCAAAGCCCCTCTCGAAAGGCTGAGCATAGAATCGACCGTAGTGCTCGGTCAACGAGTCGTGATCGACTTCTAGGCGCTTCGGCCTCTGGAACCCTTTCCACAGCATCTTCTACAGTCCTCCGGCGGCCCGGGGCCAACCCAGGCCGAATTCGTTTACTTCGAGTACAGCTCGACGATCAACTGCTCCTGGATCGGGAAGCTCACGTCGTCGCGCTGAGGCAATGCCAGCACCTTTCCTGTGAACTTCTCTGGATCGAGCTCGAGCCACTTCGGGACGCCGCGGCCCTTCACCGCCTCGACGGACGCCTGAACGAATGAATTCTTGGCTGCCTTCGCCGTGAGGCTGAGCACGTCACCGACACGCACCTGGGCGGACGGGATGTCGACCTTGCGATCGTTCACGCGAACGTGGCCGTGGCGAACCAGCTGCCGGGCCTCCGCCTGCGAGTTGCCGAGACCCAGCCTGTAGACGACATTGCTGAGCCGACGCTCCAGCTTCTGCAGCAGCACTTCGCCGACGACGCCCTTCTCCTGTGAGGCACGCTTGAACGTGAGGGCGAACTGCTTCTCCAGGACGCCGTACAGGCGCTTCACCTTCTGCTTCTCGCGCAGCTGGAGGCCGTAGCCCTCGACCTTCCTCTTCATGCGACCGCCGCCACCCTTGCCATGCATTCCCGGGGCGTAGTTCCGCTTCTCGATCGCGCACTTCTCGGTGAAGCAGCGATCGCCCTTGAGGAACAGCTTCATCCCCTCGCGACGACAGAGGCGGCAGACCGAACCGTTGTATCTCGCCAAAACTTCGACTCCTTAGACGCGGCGCCGCTTGGGCGGGCGGCATCCGTTGTGGGGGATGGGCGTCACATCCTTGATGGACTTGATCTCGACACCTGCGGCCTGGAGGGCACGAATTGCGGACTCGCGCCCGCTCCCGGGGCCCTTGACGCGGATGTCCAGGGACCGCACCCCGTGGTCCCGGGCCACCCCGGCCGCGGAGGTCGCGGCCTGCTGGGCTGCGAAGGGCGTTCCCTTTCGGGACCCCTTGAAGCCCTGGCTCCCGGAGCTGGCCCAGGTGACGACGTTGCCCTCGAGATCGGTGATGGTCACGAGCGTGTTGTTGAAGGTGGCGCGCACGTGGGCGATACCATGCACCACGTTCTTCTTTTCCTTCTTGCTCTTCTTTCCGACGACTTTCGTGCTCATCTCGCGACTCCTCAGGGCCTGGACTTCGAGCGGACCATCGTGCGCTTGGGCCCCTTGCGAGTCCGGGCGTTTGTATGGGTCCGCTGACCACGCACGGGCAGGTTTCTGCGGTGCCGCATGCCTCTATACGAGCCAATCTCCATCAGACGCTTGATGTTCATGGACGTTTCCTGGCGGAGGTCGCCCTCCACTCCCCCTTCGGCGTCGAGGGCCTTGGCGATGCGGCTCACCTCTTCTTCGGAGAGATCCTGGACGCGCACGCTGCGATCGATCCCGGCCTTCTCGAGGATCTGACTGCTGCGGGTGTTTCCGATCCCGTAGATGTAGGTGAGGGCGATCTCGACACGCTTCTGTCGAGGAAGATCAACGCCTGCGATGCGGGCCATGTTCTCCCCCTGCCTCTGCTTGTGCTTCTGGTTAGGGCAGATGACTCTCACCACACCTCGGCGGCGAATCACCTTGCACTTGACGCACATTTTCTTGACTGACGACCTAACTTTCACTTTCGTATCCTCTTGACGTCACCGCCGCCTCACGATACGGCCCCGCCCGGCGTCGAAAGGGGTGATCGCTACGACCACCCCGTCTCCGGGCCGCAGGCGGGTCGGGCTCGTCCCCCCGGCAAGATGCGCCGTGACCGAGGGCCTTTCCTCGCTCGCCAGCTCCACGCGGTAGAGGGCATTGGGAAGGAGCTCCCGCACCGTCCCCTCCACCTCGAGAGCCTCGCGCTCCGCCGGCTCAGGCATTCACGGCCTCCGCTTCGAGCTGGCCGTACGGATACGGTTCGCTCAGGATCCAGGGGCCGTGCTTCGTCACCGCCACCGCGTACTCGAAGTGCGCGGACAACCGGCGGTCCCGGGTGACCGCGGTCCAGCCGTCTGCGAGCACTTCGACCTCGGGCCCCCCGACGTTCACCATGGGCTCGATGGCCAGACACATGCCCGGCACCAACCGCTCCCGACGGCCCGGTGGACCGTAGTTGGGCACCTGGGGTTCCTCGTGCAGGTTCGTCCCGATGCCGTGGCCCACGAACTCCCGAACCACCGTGTAGCCGTGGCTCTCTGCGTGAGTCTGAACCGCGTGCCCGATGTCGCCCACGCGCTTGTCCGGGCGGCACTGCTCGATGCCGGCGTGAAGCGCCTCACGAGTCACGTTCATGAGCTCGCTCGCGTCGTCGCTCACCCGTCCCACCGGCACCGTCCTCGCCGAGTCGCCGAAGAAGCCGTCGAGGATGCACCCGAGGTCCAGTCCGATGATGTCGCCCTCGCGCAGCTTGCGCGACCCGGGGATGCCGTGGACGATCTCCTCGTTGACAGACGCGCACAGCGTGCCGGGAAAACCGCGGTAGCCGAGGAAGGCCGGCCGGGCCCCGGCCTTCTCGATCGCCTCGCGGGCGATCCGATCGAGCTCGAGTGTGGTCGTTCCGGGCACCGAAGCCTCTTCGAGGATGTCGAGCGTCTCGATGACGAGCCGCGCGGCCCTGGCCATCGTGTGGAGCTCGCCCCAGGACTTCTGCACGCTCACGCTGGAATCTCCACGGCAGCCTTCAGGTCCGCGAACACGGCGTCCATGGGGCGGTCCCCTTTGACTCTCCGCACGTCCGCCCGTTCGCGGTAGTACGCTACCAGGGGCGCCGTTCGCTCGTCATAGTCTCGAAGCCGCCTGGTCACGACCGCTTCCTTGTCGTCCTCCCGCTGAACGAGCGCCGTCCCGTCCAGGTCGCACACGCCCTCCTGCTTCGGAGGGCGGCTCGTGACGTGATACGTCGCCTGACACCTGGGACACCAGCGCCGCCCGGACAGCCGCCGCAGCAGCTCTTCGCGGGGCACGTGAACCTCGAAGACGGCCCAGCCCGAGGCGTCGCCAAGACCCATCTGGGCCAGGCCTTCGGCCTGGGCGAGCGTGCGCGGAAAGCCGTCCAGGATGAAGCCGTGGGCACAGTCATCCCGCGTGATCCGCTCCTGGATGAGCGCGATCAGCAGGTCGTCCGGGACCAGCTTGCCCTGCTCCATGAGCGGATCCGCTTCCCTGCCCAGGGGCGACCCTTCCGCGATGGCTTCTCGCAGCATGTCTCCGGTCGAGATCCGCGGCACCCCAAGGTGCGCAGCCAGACGGGCAGCCTGCGTACCCTTCCCCGCGCCCGGAGGACCCAGGAAGATCACGCCTCGGCGGGCAGTCTGCCCCTTGGAGCTAGCGGCGTCCACGGATCCTCTTGCCCCCCTTGCCGGTGAACCCATCGTAGTGACGCATGACGAGCTGCGCCTCGACCTGCGAGACGGTATCCATCGCCACACCGACGATGATCAAAAGCGACGTGCCGCCGAAATAGAACCGGAGGTTCAGACCCTCCGTGATCCAGCCCAGATTGTTCTCGGACAGGAACATGTCGAGCGGAGCACCGATCACCGGAATCGGAGCCACCTTGAAGCCGCTGATCAGGAACTCCGGCAGCATGGCCACGAGGGCGAGGTAGATCGCACCCCCGAAGGTGATCCGCCCGAGGATGTGATCGAGGTACTCGGCGGTGCGCTTCCCGGGGCGGATGCCAGGGACGAAGCCCCCGTATTTCCTCATGTTCTCCGCCACGTCGTCAGGGTTGAAAACAATGGCCGTGTAGAAGTAGCAGAAGAAGATGATGAAAGACACGTAGAGCAAGTTGTAGAGCGGCATGCCCCACTGGAGCTGCTCGGCCACCGTCTGCATCCACTCCCCGGTCCCCTGGAAGAACGAAGCGATCGTCTGTGGGAAGGCGATGATCGAGGACGCGAAGATGACGGGAATGACGCCAGAGGTGTTCACGCGGAGGGGCAGATGCGTCGTCTGTCCTCCGTAGACGCGGCGCCCCACGACGCGCTTGGCGTACTGCACCGGGATGCGCCTCTGGCCGCGCTCGACGAATACGATCGCGCCTATGACCACGACCATCCCCGCGAGGAGCAGAAGAGTCGAGATGAGGCCGAGCTCGCCCCTCTGAACCATGAAGGCGGTGTCGATGACTCCGCTCGGGAGGCCGACCACGATGCCGGCGAAGATGATGAGACTCATCCCGTTGCCGATCCCACGCTCGGTGATCTGCTCGCCCAGCCACATGATGAAGGCGGTTCCCGTCGTCAGTGTCAGCACGGTCATCGCCTTGAAAGCCAGGCCCGGATTCTCGACGATCTGGAACTGGTTCGCGACCGTCGTGCGCTCGAGATACACCGCGATTGCGGACGACTGGATGACCGAGAGCAGCATCGTACCGTAGCGGGTGTACTGGGTGATCTTCCGCCGTCCCAGCTCCCCTTCCTTGCTCAGCTTTTCGAGGTAGGGCCAGACCACGGTCAGCAACTGGAGGATGATCGAGGCCGAGATGTAGGGCATGATCCCCAGGGCGAAGATCGTGACTTTCGCCAGGTTGCCCCCCGAGAACATGTCCACGAGGCCGAACCAGTTGCTCCGGTTCTGCTCGAAGAAATCGATGAGGGCCGCGGGATTGATGCCCGGCGTCGGCACGTGGTTGCCCAGCCGATAGATGGCGAGCATCGCGAGGGTGAAGAGCACCCTCTTCCTGAGCTCCGGCACGCTCCAGATGTTCTTGACGACCTGTATCATCGCCCTGTCTTCTCCAGCACCTCGGCCTTGCCGCCGACTGCCGCGATGCGCTCCTTCGCCTTGGCGGAGAAACGGTGCGCGTGGACGGTGAGGGCCTTGGACAGGTCGCCCTTGCCGAGGATCTTGACGCCGTCGCGAAGCCGCCTCACGATCCCCCACTTCATCAGGACGTCGGGCGTCACGATCGTGCCCTCCTCGAACACCTCGAGGCGCCCGAGGTTGACCTCGGCAAACTCCTTGCGGAAGGGCGAGTTTGTGAAGCCGCGCTTGGGCACCCGCCGGTGCAGCGGCATCTGGCCGCCCTCGAAGCCGATCTTGCGCGAGTAGCCGCTACGGCTCTTCTGCCCATTCTCGCCTCGGCCCGCGGTCTTGCCGGTACCACTGCCCGGACCCCGGCCCACTCGCTTCTTCTTGCGAACGCTGCCCCTGGCCGGCTTCAGATTGTGAAGGCCCACTATTCTCTCCGCTCGTGTCTACTCGACTACGGTGACCAGGTGCGGGACCTTCCGAATCATGCCCCGGACCATAGGTGTATCTTCGCGCTCCACCACCTGGTGGAGCCGGCGGAGCCCGAGCCCACGAACCGTGGCCCGTTGGCCTTCCGGACATCCGATGACGCTGCCGATCATCTTGATCTTGACCTTGCCCGCCGCCTTGGCGGCTTTCTTTGCTTTCGCCATGGCCGGCCCCTAGGCCTTCACTTCGGCGGGCGACGACGTGGTGGCCGCCGCGGCTTCCGGGGCGGAGGTCGACGTGTGCATGATCTCCTCCACCGTGCGGCCCCGGAGACGAGCGACCCTCTCCGGCGACTTCAAACGCAGCAGGCCGTCCATGGTGGCCTTCACCACGTTGTGTGCCGTCGTGGAGCCCAGGCTCTTCGTCAGAATATTCTGAATGCCCGCAGAAGTGATGACCGCCCTCACCGCTCCGCCGGCGATGACGCCGGTTCCTTCGGAGGCGGGCTTGAGCATCACGACGCCGGACCCGAACCGGCCGGTGATCGCGTGTGGGATGGTGGCTCCCGTTTCCGTGAGAGGAACCTTGACGACACCCTTTTTCGCTGCCTCGACGCCCTTCTTGATGGCCGAGGAAACCTCGCGGGCCTTCCCCATCCCAAAGCCCACGTGGCCGGCACCGTCACCGACGACGACGAGGGCCGTGAAGGAGAGGTTCTTGCCTCCCTTGACGACCTTCGTGACGCGGTTGATGGAGACCACCTGGTCCTTGAGCTCCAGGCTCGAGATGTCGATCTTGTCGAATGCTGCTCTCATTTCTCGTCCCTCAGAACTTCAGACCGCCCTCACGGGCGGCCTCGGCCAGGGCCTTGACCCGACCGTGGTATTGGAAGCCACCCCGGTCGAAGACGACGCCCTCGACACCCTTCTCCCTGGCGCGGCCGGCGAGCAGCCCGCCCACTTCCCTGGCAGCGGCCACGCCGGCTCCGCGCTTGCTCTTCGCAAGGACGTCTTTGTCCAGCGAAGAGGCGGCGCAAAGCGTCTGCCCCGCGTCGTCGTCGACGAGTTGGGCGTAGATGTGCGTCTGGCTACGGAAAACGGCGAGGCGCGGCCGCTTGGGCGTGCCTCGGACCTTCTTCCGGATCCTCACCTGGATCCGCCTCCGGACTGCCGATCTGCTCTTGTCCTTCATCGCAAAAACCTCGACGGGCATGCTCCTCCCCGCCTAGCTGGTGCCGGTCGCCCCGGCCTTGCCAGCCTTCTTCTTCAGAACCTCACCAACGTATCGGATGCCCTTTTGCTTGTAGGGATCCGGCTTGCGCAGCCTGCGGATCTCTGCGGCCACCTGCCCGACCTTTTGCCGATCGATGCCCGAGACCGTGACATGTGTCTGCTTCTCGATCGCAACCTTGATCCCCTCTGGAATCGCGAACTCCACGGGATGGGAGAAACCCAGCGCAAACACGATCTTGCTGCCCTCGACCTGCGCACGGTAACCGACGCCGACGATGTCGAGGTCGCGGGAGAACCCGTCCGTCACACCCTTGACGGCGTTGTTGGCCAGGGCTCGGGCGAGGCCATGGAAGGCCCGGTGCTGTCTCGCGTCGCTCTCCCGCTGGCAGAGGAGCTCGCCCTTATCCAGCGAGAAGCTGATCCCCGGCGGAACCGGTGTATTGAGCTTCCCCCTGGGACCCTGCACCTCGAGCTGGGTGTCCGAAATGCTCACCTTCACCCCCGAGGGGAGAACGATCGGTTTTTTTCCGACCCGGGACATCTCTCGCTCCTTACCAGACGTTGCAGAGAATCTCGCCCCCCACCCCGGTGTGCGCGGCCTCACGGCCCGTCATCACACCGTGGGAGGTGGACAGGATGTTGATGCCGAGTCCGCCGTACACGCGGGGAATCTCGGCCTTGCCGCAGTAGATGCGGCAGCCGGGGCGGCTCACCCGCTGCAGATCGGTGATCACCTTCTCCCAGCCCGGCCCGTACTTCAAGAAGACGCGGATGTTGCCCTGACGGGGATCTTCGATCACCTTGAAGTTCGCGATGTACCCCTCGTTCTTCAGGATGCGCGCGATGTCACCCTTCAAG
>CAXMOH010000390.1:0-6684 GCA_964194855.1 uncultured Hyphomicrobium sp. | reverse complement strand
AGGGTCCGCTATGAGCAGAAGACGCCCCCCGCGAATCCCCTGGCCTGGATCTGTCAGAAGGACGTCGTGCGGCTCTTCGACCAGCTGATCTACAACTTCGACCGCACCCTCGAGAATCTCCTGATCGACAAGCACTGGCAGCTCTGGATGATCGACCACACGCGCGCGTTCAAGGTCTTCGAGGACCTGAGTAACGAAAAGGACCTTCCCGCCCGGTGTGAGAAGCGGTTTCTGGCCGCGCTCCGAAACCTCGACAGGCCCACGCTCGAGAAGACCATGGAGGGTCTGCTGAACGAGAAGCAGCTCAACGGCCTCCTGGGCCGCCGGGACACGATCGTCCGCTTCTACGACGACGCGATCACGGCACGCGGAGACTCGGCCGTTCTCTATGAGCTGCCCTCACGCGTCGTCTCGACGGCGGAGCGACGGTGAGCTAGAGGGTCCGGAGGAGCGCGACTGATACCGTGTGCGCGCCCGGGCGGTCACTGCTGATCGCCCTCCGTGGGGGGAGACAGCCTCGCTTCGAGCTGTTCGAGCATGGCTCTGGACTGGTCCACCTCGGGCCCGGGAGCGGCGATCTCGATGTGCTCGCGTAGCTGCTCGGCGGCCCCGGCGTAGTCCTTCTGCTCGATGAGGATCGCCCCCAGCAGGGCGCACGCCCTCGGAATCGGCCGCTCGCCGCCCAGCGTGATCGCTTTCCGGGCGCTGCGCTCGGCCGCCTCCAGGTCGTTCAAGTAGAAGTGGGCGACGGCGTTGAAGAAATAGCCGTCCGGGTAGGACACCGGGTCCAGTCGGAGGAGCTCGTCCGTCGCCTCGACGACATCCTGCCACCTCTGCTGCTGGGCCAACAAAAGCGCCAGCTGACGGTAGGGCTTGACGAACTCGGGATCGGCGGCCACCGCCTTGCGGTAGGCCTCCTCGGCCTCGTCAAGGCGCCTCAGCTCGTGATGAGCGCGGCCGAGCTCGAACCAGGCCGCCGCGAACAGCGGCTCGATCCGTACCGCTCTCTCGAACTCGTCGACGGCTTCGTCGAACTTCTCCTCCTTCGCCAGCGCGCGCCCTTTCTCGAAGGCCTTCTTCGCGTCTTTCCGCGCGTGCAGGGTCATGGCGCTGAAGGCGGTGCCCACGACGCCCTCCAGCTTTCGTAGCTCGAGGGTCCCGACGTTGGGGCTCTCGAGGAGTCTTCGGCCGCTGAGATCGATCACGTTGGAAGCGAAGCCGACCGCCTCGGCGCGCAGATCACACCCCGTGAGGTCGGCACGACTGACACCGCCCGAGCCGAACAGAGCGTTGGGAGTGGCATTCTGGACATCCATCATCGCTGCCACGTTGCGGCCCACCTCGAAGCTGAATCGTCCGTTGGAGTCGGTGTAACCCTGGGGCACCGGTCGCCCCCCGTGGCACGACATCGTGACCGTCACCGGCTCCGGAGGGGGGTAGCCGTCCTCCAGCACCACCTGGCCAGCGAGGAACACCGGCCGGCTGATCTCCAACCGCCGTGGCATCTGTGGCTGCCCGGCGCCGACCGGATTCTGAGCCGCCACCGGGCCTGCGGCCAACACAACCCCCATGGCCTGTCCCAGCGCCCGAAACCTCCAGTCCATCGTCATGGGCCACCTCCGCGGGTTGTGAGGTCTTTCCCCCCATTCGCGGGACCGGTGTCATTGAAAGATACGATACCGGAAGGTACCGTATCATCCGCAACCCTATCGGTGGCTGCTCAAATCGTCAAGAATAAACAACAATTAAAGACGGAAGGAGGACGTGATGACGCATCTCGCCCGCACGCCGGTGCGATTGACAGACGCCCCGGGCGCCTGATCATGGAACGACCTGAATCTCCTTCAACGGAGCGCCTCTCCGCCACCCCTGCGCTTGCGGTTGGGATCCCCGCCATCCTCATCCTGGCCGTCCTCCCTTTCTTGCAGGTCGAGGACGGCACGAGGCTCCCGAGGCTCTTCCTCTTCGTGGGACGGTTCCACCCGACCCTCCTGCACCTGCCGGTGGCGCTGTTGCTCCTGGCGCTCCTCCTGGAGCTTTTCCGACTCCCGAGACTCCAACGCCTCGTTCTCCGCCTCCCCGACACCGTCCTCGACTTCGTCGTCTGGCTTGCGGCTCTGACCGGGTTTGCGGCCGCCCTCGCAGGATGGCTTCTGGCCGGCGAGGGGGGCTACGACGCGGATCTTCTCGGCCGGCACCTCTGGGCCGGGGTCGCCACCGGGATCGGTGCGTTCGTCTGTGTGCTCGTGCGGTCCTTTGCCAGGGCGCAGCCGGACCGGGCCGTTCTGCCGCGCCTGGCGACCGCGCTGCTGGTGGTCACCTGCGGAGCCATGATCGTCGCTGCACACGCCGGTGGAGGCCTGACGCACGGCGAGGACTACCTCACCGAGCACGCGCCGCCACTCGTGCGTCGCCTGATGGGCCTCCACGTCCTGCGCGATCGCTCCCAGGAACCGCTGGCGACCATCGCCGACCGAGAGGCCTTCGATGGCGTGGCCCTGCGCGTCTTCGAAGATCACTGCCTCGACTGCCACAACCCGGGCAAGATCAAGGCCGACCTGAGACTGGACAGGCGCGAGGGGGTCCTGGAGGGCGGCCAGTCCGGGCCCGTCGTCGTCGCGGGGGACCCCGGATCCAGCGAGCTTCTCAGGCGAGTCCAACTTCCTGTCGAAGACAAGAAGCACATGCCGCCGAAGGGAAAGGCGCAGCTGACCGCCGACGAGATCGCGGTGCTCACCTGGTGGATCGAGGCCGGTGTTCCAGACACCGAGACGCTCCGGACTCTCAAAGCACCGGCGGAGATCCGCCTCGCGTTCTCACGCACGCTCCCGGAGCCGGAGCGACTGGCGGTGGAGGAGCTCCAGAACCGCCTGGCCGCCGAGTACGAGGCCACGCTGGCGGGTCTCCGCACCGCGATACCGGGGGCGGTGCGCCCGATCCTGCCCGGGGAACGTGATCTCGAGTACACGGCGGCGATCGCCGGGGCGACCTTCGGCGATGCGGAGTTGCAGGAGCTCGGCGCCGTTGGAAACGACCTGGTCTGGCTCGATCTCTCGCGGACAGGCATCACCGACGCGGGGCTCGCAGTGGTCGCGAAGATGCCGAACCTCGAGCACCTCGATCTACGTGGGACGTCCGTCGGGGACGATGGCCTGGAGTCGTTGGCCGGCTTGGACAACCTCGAAACCCTCAGTCTCTACGACACCGGGGTGACCGACTCGGGGCTGAAAGCGCTCCAGGCACTCCCGGCGCTGCGACGGCTCTATCTCGGAGGCACTCCCGTGACGGAGGAGGGCCTGGAGGCGCTCCGAGGGGCCCGAGGGGAGCTGGACGTCACGCGATGACGGACGTTGCCTCGGGGCGTCCCGGGTACTATGCTAGCGAGTGCATACGGTTGCCGAGCGGCCGGAGGCACTCAGAGGGGCCGGGGACGCCCCAATCCGCATTCAGCTGCGTCCTTCTGCGATGACGTCGAAGATGTGACGAGGACCGCATGCCAAAGTCCCGAGTCCTGACCCTGCTGCTCCCGACCGTCCTTGCGGTGGCCCTCGTCGGCGCCCTGGCGCCGTTCGTTTCCTGGCGCCAGCTCGACCCTGAGAACCCGGAGGACGCGAACGACGCGCTGGAGGGCCTCGCACTCCCCGGTGCCATCACCTTCAACGACCACATCCGTCCCATTCTCATCAACAACTGTTTCCGCTGCCACGGCTCCGACCCGGGATCGCGAGAGGCGGAGCTCCGCCTGGATCGTCCGGAGTTCGCATTCGCTCCCCGGAAAAACGGACGGCCCGTCATCGTCGAGGGGGACGCCGCCGCCAGCGTCCTCGTGCGGCGGATCAGCTCCACCGACCCCGAAGACGTCATGCCCCCGCCCGAGGCGCACAAGACGCTGGAGCCCCGCGAGATCGCACTTCTCGAGCGCTGGATCGCCGAGGGCGCCGAGTACCAGCCGCACTGGGCGTTCATCACACCCGATCGCCCGGCTCTCCCCGTCGTCGAGCTGGCGGACCGAGTCCGGAACCCCATCGACAATTTCATCTTGACCGACCTGGAGGAGGAGGGGCTGACGCCCAACCCGGAGGCCGATCGTCGCACCCTCATCCGACGCGTCACCCTCGATCTGACAGGCCTGCCGCCCAACCCTGAAGAGGTGGAGGCCTTCGTCCAGGACGAGTCCCCGGAGGCCTACGAGGCGCTGGTCGACCGGCTGCTGGAACAGCCGACCTACGGCGAGCACCGGGCGCGGTACTGGCTCGACTACGTCCGCTACGCCGACACTCACGGCTACCACTTCGACAACTACCGCAGCATCTGGCCCTACCGCGACTGGGTGATCAAGGCTTTCAACGTCAACCAGCCCTTCGACCAGTTCACGAAGGAGCAGATTGCCGGCGACATGCTTCCCAGGCCGACGCGAGACCAGCGCATCGCCACGGGTTACATCCGCGCCGGCATGAGCACCAACGAGGGCGGCACCATCCCCGAGGAGAACCTGGCGATCTATGCCACGGACCGGGTCGAGACCACCTCGCAGGTCTGGCTGGGGCTGACCATGGGGTGCGCGCGGTGCCACGACCACAAGTTCGATCCGATCAGCACCAAGGACTTCTACAGCATGGCCGCGTTCTTCCGGAACACGACGCAGCCGGCCATGGACAAGAACATCATGGACTCGCCGCCGATCCTGCTCACCCCCAGGAGAGGGGACGCGGCGCGCTACCGGGCGCTGCCGGGCGAGATCAAAACCGCCGAGAAGGCCTACGACGCCCAGGTCGAGGCCGCGGAGCTCGACTTCGCTGCCTGGCAGCAGACCCAGGGACCCGCCGACGCCCCCAGGGTCGACGACGAAGGGCTCGAGTTCCGTCTCGTCGCCGACGTCGCCGAACCCACCACGCTGCGCGATGTGGTCTCTCCGGACCGGACCTTCACATTCACCGGGGGGAAGCCCCGGGTCGAGCAGTCCCCCTTCGGGCCGGCGGTCCGGCTTCCGAAGGGCGTGACCGCCAAGCTGGGCGACCTGGGCGATGTCGAGTCCGATGAACCCTTCTCGTACGGCGCCTGGGTCCAGGCTTCCGACGACGTCGACGGTTCGCTCCTGGCCCGCATGGACATCGAGAACGGCTCCCGCGGCTGGGACCTCTGGCTGAAGGGGAGCCGCGGAGGCGCGCACATCATCAGCTCCTGGAACCAGGACGCCCTGAGGGTCCTGGCCCGGCGTCCCTTGCCGACGGAAGGGTGGCACCACCTCTTCGTCACCTACGACGGCTCCCGGAAGGCCTCCGGAGTGAGGATCTACTACGACGGCGAGGCCCAGAAGGTCTATGAGGAGGTGGACTCGCTGAGCGGGTCCATCCGCACCGCCACGCCGCTGCGGGTCAACCGGCGCAGCACCGGCGGGGGAGCGGGAGACGCGGGCGTCTACGACATCCGCTTCTACCGGAGGGCGTTGACGGCCCCGGAGATGCGGGTTCTCGGCCGCCGTGGCACGTTCGAGGCGGCGCTCGCCGCGACGCCGGAGAGCCGGACCGAAGAGCAGCTCCAGGCCCTTCGGGACTACTATCTCGACTTCCTCGACGCGGACGCGATCCGGCTCCGGGACGCCCGGGACGCCCTCGTCGGCGAGCTCGACACGGTCAAGGACCGCGCCACGGTGACGCTGATCGCCGAGGAGAAGAAGAACCAGGAGCCCTTCGCCCACATTCTCGTGCGCGGCCAGTACGACCAGGAGGGGGACAAGGTCTTCGCCGCCGTCCCGGCGGCCCTCCCACCGCTGCCCGACGGGGCCCCTGCCAACCGCCTGGGGCTGGCGCAGTGGCTGACGCATCCGAACCATCCGCTCACCGCCCGCGTCAACGTCAACCGCTTCTGGGCGCAGGTCTTCGGCACGGGCATCGTTCCGACATCTGGAGAATTTGGCGTCACCGGGGAGCCACCGACGCACCCCGGTCTCCTCGATTGGCTGGCCGTCGAGTTCCGTGAGTCCGGATGGGACGTCAAGGCGCTCTTCCGGCTCATGGTGACGTCCGCGACGTACCGCCAGTCCGCGGTCATGACACCGGAGAAGCTCGAGAAGGACGCGGACAATCGCCTGCTCTCGCGGGGGCCGCGCTTCCGGATGCACGGCGAGATGATCCGCGATCTCGCGCTGGCGGCTTCGGGGCTGTTGTCCACGAAAATGGGCGGACAAAGCGTGAAACCCTACCAGCCGCCCGGCATCTGGGAAGTCGTGGCGATGGAGGAGAGCAATACGAAGATCTACGTCGCCGACAAGGGCGAATCGCTCTATCGACGCAGCCTCTACACGTTCTGGAAGCGCGCGGCCCCGCCGCCGGCGATGGAGACCTTTGACGCGCCGACGCGCGAGGAGTGTTCGGTTGACCGCGAGCGGACGAACACCCCGCTGCAGGCCCTCGTGACCCTGAACGACGTCCAGTTCGTCGAGGCGTCCCGCCGCCTCGCCGAGGTCGCGATCCATGAGAGCGGTGAGGATGATGCCGGGCGCCTCGACACAATGGCTCTGCGTGTCCTGGCCCGCCGGCTCGAGAGTGCCGAGAGGACCACGCTCGAACCCGTGATCCGCGATCTCCGTGATCGCTACGCTGCGGACGCGAAGGCCTCCAGGGCGCTGCTCGCCGTCGGCAACTCGGCAAAGGACGCGTCGATCCCCGCCCCGGAGCTGGCGGC
>CAXMOH010000389.1:0-3421 GCA_964194855.1 uncultured Hyphomicrobium sp. | reverse complement strand
TCGCTGCATCCGCTCGAGCTGGCCGAGACGGTGGCGCCCGGCGTGCCGGGGAGCCTGCCTCTCTCCCCGGCCGTCGCCGAGGCCCTGGGCCGGAGCCGCGAGCCGTTCCTCACCTCTCTCTATCTCGGTCTGCCCGCAGTCGTCCTCGTCGCGGCGGGCCTCCTGGGTGCGCCCGGCCGGAGGCGGTTCGTGCTCGCGGGGTTGGGCCTCGGGGCGCTGCTCGTCGCACTCGGCCCGCACACACCTCTTTACGATGGGCTCACCGTTCTCGTCCCTCCGCTGCGCCTCCTCCGTTACCCCGTGAAAGCCATGATCCTGGTCGGGTTCGCGTGGGCGGCTCTGTCCGCGTTAGGCATGGAGGTCTGGCGCAACCACCCGGCGTCGAAGCGACACCTGCGCCTGGCCCTCGTTCCCCTCGCTATTCTCGGTGTCGCAAGCGGCGTCGCCGCCGTCCTTCTCCTGACGTCTCCCCCCACGTTTCGTCCGATGCTCGCGGTCGGCGACGCTCCTTCGGCGATCGTGGCCGCGCTGCTGCGGCCCCTGGGGCAGGCCCTGGGAACGCGGGCGGCCCTGGCTCTGGTGGCGCTCTCGCTGGCCTGGCTCGCGGCGCGACGGAACTGGAGCCCGGCCCTTCTCGCCGGCGGTCTCGCCGCCGTAGCGGTCGGCGATCTCGCCCTGGTGCATCCTCGCCCCAACCCGGTGGCACCCCCCGGAATCTATGAGTACCGTCCCGACGTGCTCGGGGCGATCGGCGATCCGGCGGCAGCCCGGGTCTACTCCTACGACTACAGCGATCCGGGCGTGGCGATGCGCCGGCTCGGTCGTCGCTACGCGCACCAGGTGAGCGGTGTCCCGCCGGGATGGTCGGCCGCGGCGGCGACAGCCCTCGGGATGCAGTTGAGCCTCGTGCCCCAGACCGCGGGACGCTGGGATCTGCCCCAGGCGTTCGACATCGACTATCGCGGCCTGCAGTCCGAGTCGCTCGCCCGGATGACCCACCTTGCCCGCCTGGTGGAGGATCAGCCGGGCGGTCTCCTCCGGCTGTTGCGGGTGGGGGCCGTGACCCACGTTGTGGGTCTCCATCGAGTGGGTGGTGACGAGCTGGAGCCCCTCGGCGAGATCCCGGGCCTGTTCCCGGATCCCATCCTGCTCCTGGGGGTGCCCGATCCGCTTCCCCGGGCGTACGCCGTGGGTGGAACCCGCACGGCCGTGGGGATCGACACGGTCGGGGCGATTCTGGACCCGGCCTTCGAGCCACGGGAGGAGGTGCTACTGGAGACCGGCCCGGCCCGAAGTGCGCCGGCCGATTTCTCCTCGTCGGTGCGCATCGCCGAAGAGACCGCGGACCGCGTCCGCCTGGACGTCGAGCTCTCCACGGACGGCCACGTCGTCCTCGTCGACACCTACGATCCCGGCTGGCGGGCGCAGGTCGACGGCCGGCCCGCGGCCCTCCTGAGAGCCAATGTCGCGTTCCGTGCAGTCGCCGTTCCCGCTGGCCGTCACGTCGTCGAGATGGTCTATCGGCCGCCACTCGCCCTGGCCGGCCTCGCCCTCAGCGGCCTGAGCTTTCTCCTGATCCTGGCGCTCCTGGTTCCCCGGCGCTCTTCGCCGTCTGGCGGGGACTCAACCCTGGCCCCCTCCGACCGTTCCAAAGAGACGGGGGATGACGAAGCGAGGAGAGAGCCATGAAGAGAATCATCGGTGTCACGATCCTGGGAGCGGCCCTTTGTGCCGTGCCCGCTGCTGCCCAGCAACGCCGGCAGGGCCACTCCGACGGGCGCGGAAGAGGTGAAGGTGCCGTCCAGTACCTGGGCCTCACGGAGCAGCAGCAGGAGCAGTGGGGCGCCCTCCACGCGCAGCACCGCGAAGACATGAGGCCGCTCCAGGAGGAGGGCCGCATCCTGCAGCGGAGGGTTCAGGAGTCCCTCGAGGCCGACGAGCCGGAGATCCTCGTCGGCGAGGCCGCCAAGGCCGTCTACGCACACAAGAAGAGCGTGGAGGCGGCTCGGGAAGCGTTCGAAGCTCGGCTCTCATCCGTCCTGACCGCGGAGCAGCAGGAGAAGTTCGAGGCCCTCAAGGCGGCCCGTGGCTCCGGCCACAAGGGCCGCCAACAGAGGACGCGCCGCCCTCGAAGAGACTCGGCGCCCATCGACGGGTGACGTCCCTCGGGGCCGCAGGCGCCGCCCGGCCTGCGGCCTCTCTGCCTCTTCAGGCGCCGCCGCGCAGGGTGGCGAGCACCTCGTCCGGTGTCGCCTGTGCCGTGCCGACCTTGCCGACCACGACTCCCGCGGCGCAGTTGGCCAGGACGGCGGCTTCGGGCAGCGTCGCGCCGGCCACGACGGCGAGGGCCATCGTGGCAATGACGCTGTCGCCCGCGCCGGTCACATCGAAGACCTCTCGGGCGGACGCCGAGACGTGGACGGGGGGGCAGCCCCGCTCGAAGAGGCTCATCCCGTGCTCGCCTCGGGTGACGAGGGCGGCGCGGCACTTGAGCTGCGAGAGGATGCGGCGTCCGGCAGCGACGAGGGCGTCGTCGTCGCCCAGCGAGAGGCCGGTGGCCCGCTCGGTCTCCACCTGGTTCGGCGTGACGAGCGCCACCCCACGGTAGCGGAGGAAGTGCCGAGGCTTGGGATCGACGAAGACGGGCACGCCTCGGCGGCGGGCCAGCGGGAGAGTCTTCTTGATGAGCGAGGCGGTCACCGTTCCCTTCTGGTAGTCGGAGATGACGAGGGCGTCGCACGTGGGCAGCTCCCGGCGGAGCGTCTCCACGATCGCCGCTTCGGTCTCTCGATCCACGTCGCTGGTGTCCTCGCGGTCCGTCCGGACCACCTGCTGGTTGTGGGCGACGACCCGGGTCTTGACCGTGGTGGGTCGTCCGGAGCCTGCGCGCTCGACGCACGAGGCGATGCCGGTCTCGGTCAGCGCTTTCTCGATCCTCCCGCCGGCCTCGTCCGCGCCGACGACGGCCGCAAGGGCGGGCTCGCCGCCAAGCGATCGCACGTTCGCGGCCACGTTGCCGGCTCCTCCCAGGTGAAAGCTCTGTCCCGTGACCTCGACGACCGGCACCGGCGCTTCCGGCGAGATGCGCGCCACGCGTCCCCAGATGAACTCGTCGAGCATCACGTCGCCCAGGACGAGGATCCTGCGGCCACCCATCGCTTTGAGAAGGGTTGCGGCTCGCTTGCGGGAGAGAGCAGCCATCGTTCAGGCGCCGGCGCGCTCGCGGCGCCGTGCAAACGGCAGGGAGATGAGTAGAAGCGCGAGCATCAGGACTTCAGAATCGCCGAGATTGTACTCGAAGAGGCCGGCAACGAGCAGTGCGACGAGGGCACCGAGCGCCGTCGCGCCCTCCCAACCCGTGGAGGGTTCCGTCCTGGCTCGGCGCGCCTCGGCCAGCGCCGTGGCCAGTGCCACGATGATC
>CAXMOH010000388.1:0-4383 GCA_964194855.1 uncultured Hyphomicrobium sp. | reverse complement strand
GCGCCGGATCACCTCGCTCAGGTGAGTGTTCAGGTCGGCCCAGAAGCGGACGAGGGCCGGCCAGGGCCGGTCCTGGTACCCACCGGCGGCCACCCACACCGGCTGGTCGTAGTCAGGGAAGACGAGCACCTCTACCCGCGGAGCCCGGACGAAGCGGTGGGTGTTGTTCAGGGCCGAGTCGATCAGGTGACCGAGAATTTGCTTCCGCGACCACGTCCCCGAGCCCCGGGTCTCGAGGCTGCCGGCTTCGTCGATGGCCTCGAAGGCCGGAACGGCCTCCGAGACGACCCGCATCAGGTCCTCGGCAACATCGCTCACTGTTTGTGCCATCTCTGCTCGTCGCGCGTGCGCGGGACCCTACTCCTCGCTGCCTGCCGGGACCTCGGCGTAGGGGTCGACAGGGCGCGCGAAGAGGTATCCCTGGGCCCAGCGCACGCCGATCTCCCGGAGGGCGTCGGCCTCGAGGTCCTGCTCCACCCCCTCGGCCACGACGTTGGCACCGAGGCTCTTGCCCATCTCGAGGATGGCGCCGACCACTTGCTGGCTCATCGCCTTCAGGTGGACGTCGCGTACCAGCGCGATGTCGATCTTCAGGTATGCCGGCTTGAGGGCGGCCACGGTCTCGAGCCCCGAGTAGCCGGCGCCCACGTCGTCGATCGCGAAGGTGAAGCCGAGGTCCGTGAACTGGTGCATGGCCTCGCGGTAGAGGTTGAGGTTGTCGATCACCGCCTGCTCCGTGATCTCGAGCGTCACACCCTGGGGCGAGAGGTCGGGGCCGAGGTAGTCGAGGACCCCTCGCCCGAGAAAGCTCGTGTCCCGGACGGTGGCTGGGACGGTGTTGATGAAGAGACGGCCCTGCCGATCCAGGACCTTCCAGTCCTCGAAGGCCTGGCGTCGGCACGCCCGTTCGAGCTCCTCGGTCACTCCGTAGCGTCTGGCCCGACCGAAGAGGGCCCCGGGGGATTCGAGCTCGGAGTCGCGAGGGCCACGAGAGAGCCCTTCATACCCCATGATGCTTTCGTCCGACAGATCGATGATGGGCTGGAACCCGGTCCAGATCTCCCGGTTCTGGATGATCTCGATCAGCCGCTCGCGCTCGTCACGGTCGTGAAGCTGGCCACGGAACACCTCGGAGGAGGCTGCGTCCTCGACGAGGCGGAGGATCTGACGCTGCGGGCTCTCCAGGGGGCTCCAGAGCACGAGGCCATAGCCGACGCCGACTCGCGGCCGTTCGCGAAGATAGGGCAACGTCAGGCGTCCGACCCGTGGGTTGACGTACTCCTCCACCCGCTCGACGAGTTTTCGCAGGTGGTCGATCTGAAACCGCGTGTTGCCCATTCGCGGGCCCGACAGGAAGAGGAGAAAACGGTCCCCCTCGCGCTCGTCGCGGGCGAGGAGGTCGTCGCTGCGGAAACGCTCCTGCATCTCCTCCAGCATCGGGTCCACCTGCTCGCGCAGGCTCCTGAAGGCCGCGCCGCCGAAGCTCTTCTCGATCTGGGCCAGGGGCGCCAGATTCACCAGGACCACGGCCAGGTAGCCCTGCTCGCGAAGCTGAGCAGCGATGGCTTCCTGGATCTCCCGAAACGTCGGGATGGGCATACGCGTCATTGTGCGCCCCACCCCGGGGATCTTCAATCGCCCCGGCGACGCTTCGAGGCCGCTGGGCGGCGCTCCGGTTCATCGGGATCCTTTTTTCGGCCCGAGTCGCGCAGCGCCCGCCGAAGGAGGAACTCGATCTGTGCGTTGAGGCTGCGCAGGTCGTCGTTCGCCCATCGCTGGACGCCGTCGAGGACGTCCCGGTCGATGCGGATCAGAAAGGCCTTGCGATCGGCCACGGCGACACCACCCTACTGGTAGATCGTGCCGGCGTTGACGACGGGCTGCGCTTCACGATCGCCGCACAGCACCACGAGCAGGTTGGAGACCATCTGAGCCTTGCGCTCCTCGTCGAGCTGCACCCGACCGCTGCGGGACAGCATGTCGAGGGCCATCTCCACCATCCCCACCGCGCCCTCGACGATCTTCGTCCGCGCCGCGATGATGGCCCCCGCCTGCTGACGGCGGAGCATGGCGGCGGCGATCTCGGGGGCGTAGGCCAGGTGGCTGATGCGCGCCTCGATGACCTCGACGCCGGCCTTCGCGAGCCGCTCCTGGATCTGCTCCTTGAGGTTGGTGGCCACCTCGTCCGTGGCGCCGCGGAGCGAGAGCTGTCCTTCCTCGTGGGCGTCGTACGGGTAGCGGCTCGCCAGGATGCGGACGGCGGCTTCGCTCTGAACCCTCACGTAGTGCTCGTACTCGTCCACCTCGAAGACCGCCTCGGCGGTGTCGACGACGCGCCACACCACGACCGCCGCAATCTCGATGGGGTTGCCGTCGGTGTCGTTGACCTTCAGCTGGGCGCTCTCGAAGTTTCTCACCCGCAACGAGATGCGCCTCTTGCTGTAGAACGGGTTGGCCCAGCGCAGCCCGGCGTCCCGGGCCGTCCCGCGGTAGGCCCCGAACAGCTGGAGAACCTGCCCCTCGTTGGGCGCGACGGTGAAGAGCCCCGTCGTCATGAAGATGTCGATCACCAGCACCGCAGCGAAAGCCACCACACCGAGCGCGTCTTCCGCGCGCACCGCGCGGAAGATGCCCAGGCCGGCCACCACCACGATGGTGATGAAGACCACCAGCATGAGGAGTCCCGGGGCCGTGTGTCGTTCCTTTTCGAGAATCATTTGCTCCTCCCTCCGTACGTCGATCTCATATCTATCATAATGATATCATTCTGAAATCAGACGTCAAGAGTTGGAAGGAGGAGAACGGAAAGCTGGGGGGGCTTCAGCTCTCGGGCTCGGGCTCTTCTTCGGACAGCCATCGGCCCCAGGCAAAGAGGCCGGTGGCGATCAGCCAGGCAGCGAGGGCAAAGAGCGCCGAGAGGGCGTTGAGCCAGCCCCAGAACGACGCGCCGGGGGGAGGAGTCAGTCGTGCCAGCGCGACGCCCGGCCCGTCGCTCAAGGCCCCGAGCAGGGTCGCGAGAAGGAGGAGCGTCCCCCATCCCGCCAGCGCCCACAGCGCCACGAGCGCCCCCCGAACGAGCCAGCCGACCATGCGGCGGATCGCCTGAGAGCTTCGACTCATCGTGATCGCCTTCCCCAGGAAACGGGCTTGGCCTGGATGACGGGTAGACCGCTCGCCGCCGGAATGCTAGGCCCAGGACTCGCGCAGGTCAATCCTACTTTTGACCCGGGCAGCGCGGGGGCCCCGTCCCGGACGTCCGCGGCGGCAAATCCAGACTGCTCAAGCGCTTCGGGGGTGTGGTGTGCGTCCTTTACGGTCCCCTTCGACTTGTGTTAGATTCGCTCGGTTGCACTAGATATAGGGGGTTTTGTCCTGGGATCCATGCTTCTCGATTCCGTAGAGATTCTTGGCTTCAAGAGCTTCTGCGACAAGCAGGAGGTGTCTTTCCGCGGCGGTGTCACGGGCATCGTGGGGCCGAACGGCTGCGGGAAGAGCAACATCTCCGACGCCATCAGCTGGGTGCTCGGCGAGCAGAGCGTCAAGAGCCTTCGCGGCACGTCGATGGAGGACGTGATCTTCGCCGGCAGCTCGAGCCGCCAGCCGCTGCAGATGGCCGAGGTGAACCTGAAGATCCGGGGGCTCAACGGCAACAGCCCCGACGGCTCGCCCGAGTGCGTCGTCACCCGGCGCCTCTACCGCAACGGCGACAGCGAGTACCAGATGAACGGCCGCACCTGCCGCTTGCGTGACATCCACGAGATGTTCATGGACACCGGGCTCGGCTCGAAAGCCTACTCGATCATCGAGCAGGGCAAGATCGGGCAAATCCTCTCGACGAAGCCCACCGATCGCCGCGCGATCATCGAAGAGGCGGCGGGGATCACCAAGTACAAGGCTCGCCGGCGCCAGATGCAGCTCAAGCTGGAGGCTGCGCAGCACAACCTCCTCCGCGTCAACGACATCATCAACGAGGTCGAGAAGCAGCTCGAGAGCCTCAAGCGTCAGGCCGCCAAGGCCCGCCGCTGGCACAGGGTCCGCGACGAGATGCGGGGCGTGGAGCGTGTGGTCTTCGGGCGTCGCTTCCTCGAGCTGAGCGAGCGGGGCCGCGGCCTGGACGAGCGACACGCCGTGGGAGCGGAGCGAGAGCGCGCAGCGAGCCTCGCCCTGGAAACCGAAGAGGCGCAGCTCGAGGTGCGGCGACAGAGCCTCTACGAGCTCGAGGCGTCCCTCGAGGAGGTGCGGGGACGGCTCTCCGAGCTCACGCTCGCCGTCGACCGGCACGAGGGTCGCAGCGGACACTGCAAGGAGCAGATCGCGGAGACCGAGACGCGCAGCCGGGAGGCCGCCCGCGAGGAGCAGGATCTGACCGAGCGGCTCGGGCCC
>CAXMOH010000387.1:0-5524 GCA_964194855.1 uncultured Hyphomicrobium sp. | reverse complement strand
TCTGAGTAGAGTCGAGCACCGGCGCGGTGGCGCTGGATCCGGGGAGTCGCTGTTGCCCTGATACGAGGGTGCCTCAATCCGGGGCCGTCGCTCCGTTTCCGGTGCCCGCTCATCGAACCGGACGTGCGGATTTCCCGCATCCGGCTCTCCGACTGGTTTCACGCATAGGCTCACGGCCGTGCTCCCACGTGCACCGTCCGAAGCCGCAAGACCCCCACTTTTCCGAAGATCGTGTCGGCACCGAAACGGCGGGTGCCCCGCGTGGGCACCTTGTGGCGTCGCCTGAGGAAGTGGCGTACGGATTCGTAGACGTAGTTGTCCACGGCCCGGTACGCGTGCAGGCGCGTCCCGTAGCTGAAGTAGTTGGACCAGCCCCTGAGCAGCCGGTTCAGGTCCCTGACCACTGCGGCCCGGGTGCCCTGATTGCCGGGTCTCAAGAGGGACCGGACCTTCCCCTTCAGCCGCTGGACCGATTTCTTGGACGGCTTCGCCGCCAGATACCAGTGACCATCCTTGCGGTACCGCTCCGGCCCGAAGGTGTAGCCGAGAAAGTCGAAGTGCTCCTCACGTGCGTTCCGGGTACACGTCTTGGTTTCGTTGAGGCTCAGGCCGATCGCCGCCATCACCCGGCGTGTCCAGACCAACGCCTCAGCCGCCTTGTCGCGGCTGAGGATCACGAAGTCGTCGGCGTAGGACACCACTCGGGCGGCAAACTCTCGGTCCTTGCCCCGCTCCAGAAAGACCCGGAGGAATCGATTCATGTAGATGTTCGCGAGCAGCGGGCTGATGACACCGCCTTGCGGCGTCCCCATCCGACTCCCCTTCCCACCCGTCATGCGCCGGTTGCCTCGCTCGTCCGTCTCCTCCACAGGCGTCTTGAGCCACGCCTTGATCAGCTTCAGTATCTTCCCGTCCGACACGCGCCGGGCGAGCGACTTCATCAGTTGATCGTGTGGAATGGTGTCGAAGTACTTGCTCAGGTCCGCGTCCACCACGTCGGTGTACCCGTCGCACAGCGCGCGATGCACTCGCTTCACGGCGTCCTCCGCGCTGCGGCCCACTCGGTAGCCAAAGGCACTGTCGCTCAGATCCGCTTCGAAGATCGGCTCCAGCACCAGCTTGGCCGCGGTTTGGACCACTCGATCCCGGATTGTCGGGATACCGAGCGGCCTTTCCCCGCCTCCAGGCTTCGGGATCACTACCCGTCGTACCGGTCGAGGCTTGTACGTCTGCTTCCGCAGTTCCTCCCTCAGACTTGCGAGCCACTCCTCCAGGCCCCCCGCTTCGATGTCGGCGAATTTCACCCCGTCCACCCCCGGAGCCCCGCCGTTACTGCGGGCCAGCCGGTACGCGTGGTGCAGGATGTCCTCCCGGTGCACCTTGTCGTAGAGCAGGTAGAAGCGGAACGCTGGCTCCGCCTTCGCCTTTGCGTAGAGCCCCTTCTGCAGGTTCCGGATCTTTTCCGGGGTTTCCAGACTCACGTCAATCCCTCGATCCTCTCCCGCTTCCAGAGGCGCCCAGAAGTAAGGCCCCGTCCCTCCACCGTGATTAGCGGTTTCATCGGTACCATGGGCCTCTCCGACTCCCGCTCGGGCCGCCGGCTTTCCCGGCGTCGGCAGTCGCGACCTGCCACCCACAGCGGTCCTCCCACGTTGCGCAATAGACCTTCACCGCGTGCTGTTCCCATTACCCCGGCGAGCAGGAGAGCGGCTCGTTTCGGTTGCTCCGCTCTCCTCACCGGCCTTCTCCGTTATTCGGGCGGATCGGCCCTCGCATCTTCACTTTCGAGGCCTGCTCAGGATTCACTCGCGTTACGGCCCGCGGCTTCGCTCACCCACCCGAAGTGGGCTTCACCCAGGGCTTCACGCACACACGTGCCTGGGTCGCTTCCGGGGTGCACCGAGAATTCCCCGGGTGAGACTTACACTCACGCGTCTATTGCACCTCCTTCGTGGCGCACTGAATAATGCGGGCTCCTATGAGGGCCTCCATGTCAAGAGAGATATGTCGTCGCTGTCATCGCCCTCCGGTTTCTACCGCCGTGGGGAGTGGCGGGCCATGTTTCCTCCTTGCCTTCAGTTCGCACTGTGGCAAAGCGTACCGGGGAAACATCGCCGTTTCCCCGGCGGCCCTCATAGCATCTAGAGCTCCGGCAAGCGCTGTCGCGCCAGGTCGTCGGGGGAGCCCATCCCCGGCTTGTACGCCCGGAGCCGGAAGCGGTAGTCGTACGGCTTCGAGTCCAGCGTGTACTCGGGATGAGCACGCGCCCCCCAGCCGTCGTCGCCGCCGACGCCCATCTGCTTGTAGTCCAGGTTCAGGGTGATGCTGTCGCGGCGCGGCAACTCGTGGATGTGTGTCGCCGCTTCGAGGTCCTCCATGGTGTAGGGCCAGGCTGCGACGCTGAGGTGCGGCGCTCCCACCGCGAGGAGACCCGTCCCGGCGGCGTCGGTGAGCGTGACCCACCGCACGTCGGTGCGGTTCCCGTTCTCCTGCGGCCGGACGTAGTCGTGGATGAGCTCCTCGACCTTGCCCGAGTACCGGCCAACGGCCGCGCCGGTCTTGCGGTCCCAGTAGGTCTCGTGCGGCCCCCGCCCGAACCACGTCATCGTGGCGAGTGAGGCGGGGACGGCCATCTGCATCCCGAAACGGGGCAGCTCGGGCAGCTCGCCGCCGGGGGTGAAGCGACCCTCGACGACCACGTCGCCGCTGCCGTACACCGTGTAGGTCGTGACGTAGGTGGAGTCGGCGGCTGGCAGGGTCGCTTCCGCGACGATGCGGATGGCCTGCGGGGCGAGTTTCTCCGCCCGTACCGAGGTCACCGACCGTTTCGGCCCGGCTGTCTTCCACACCGCGAGACGCCCGGGCATGTCGTTCATCAGGAGGAACCCGATGTCGTTGTCGAGGGGCACGCGCCAGAAATTGGGCACGAGGGGCTCGGTAACCAGCTCGCGCGAGCCCAACTCGAATGCCTCGAGGGCGCCGCTCGCCTTGCCCACGACGACGGTGAAGCCCTCGCCGCTCACGGTGAAGGCGTCCTCGGACTCGTTCAGGCGCACCCTGTCCATGTCCTCCAGGGCGAGGGTCGGCCCCTCCGGGACGTCGATCGGCAGCGCGAACTGCTCCCAGGCGACGACGTATCCCTGCTTCGCCCACGCGCCGTCCGTCTTCAGGACGTAGCGCACGTTGAGGAAGTACTCGGCCCCCGGCTTTGGCGCCGTGGGCCCCAGGGGAACGTTGAGCGCGCCCTTCTGCTTCGGCCCGATCGCGGGAGCTGGCGAGCGTCCCATCTGGACGACGTTCCCGTCCTCGGTGACCTCCCAGTGGACCTCGACGAAGCCGAGGGTGCGGAAGTCGTAGTCGTTGAGGACGCGCAGCCGTCCCGCCGCGGCATCAACCGCCTCGGTGTCGATGCGCTGGTACACCTTGCGGACCTCGAAGAGCTCGGGCTCCGGGCTGCGGTCGGGACGCACGATCCCGTTGCAGACCATCGAGTCGTCGTTGGGCTCGTCGCCGTAGTCTCCGCCGTAGGCCCAGAACTCGGTCCCGTCGGCCTCCTTCTTCAGGAGCGCCTTGTCGACCCAGTCCCAAATGAAACCGCCGATGAGCCGGTCTTCGCTCTCGATGAGGTCCCAGTACTCCTTGAAGTTCCCGACCGCGTTGCCGCGGGCGTAGGCGTACTCGCACAACACGATCGGGCGGTCCTCGCTCGGGTCCTTCGCCATCTCACCAAGCTGGGGGATGCGCGTGTACATGCGGCTGATGACGTCGACCCAGTCCGCGTCCCGCGGCTCCGAAGCCGCGCCCTCGTAGTGGATGGGGCGCGTGGGGTCGTACTCCCGGATCCAGCCCGCCATGGCGGCGTGGTTGGGTCCCATGCCGGCCTCGTTGCCGAGCGACCAGAAGATCACCGAAGGGTGGTTCTTGTCGCGCTCCACGACGCTCACGGCGCGGTCGACGAAGGCCGCGTGCCAGCTCGGGTCGTTGGAGAGGAGACCGGTGACGCCGTGCGTCTCGAGGTTGGCCTCGTCCATCACGTAGATCCCGTAGCGGTCGCACAGGTCGTACCACCGGGGATCGTTGGGGTAGTGGCTGGTGCGGACGGCATTGATGTTGTTCTGCTTGAACAGCTCCACGTCCTGGATCATGCGCTCGAGGGGGACGGCCTGACCGGTCTCCGGGTCGTGATCGTGGCGGTCGACACCGTAGAGCCGGATCGGGCGGCCGTTCACGAGAAGACGACCGTCCCGGATCTCCACCTCACGAAAGCCGACCTTTGCGCTCTCGGTCTCCACGAGCGCGCCGCCGCCGTCCTTCAGCGAGAGGACGAGGGTGTAGAGGTGCGGTGTCTCCGCCGTCCACTTCAGCGGGTCGGCGACCTGCCCCTGCAAGAGACCGAAGGGCGTGTTGCCGCGCTGCGGGCGCTTCTCCTTCAGGATGGCGTGCGCGTCGATCACCAATGGCGCCGTGAAGAGCGGCCGCCCCTGGTCGTCGAAGAGCTGGGCCGCCACGCTCCAGCCTTCGGCGGTGGCCCCGCCGAAGGTGCGGAGCTTCGGCCGCACGAGAAGCGTCGCATCACGGTAGTCGTCGTCGAGGTCGGTGCGGACGGCAAAGTCCACGATGTGGACCGGCGGCGTCGAGAAGAGGAAGACGTCGCGGTAGATGCCGCTCAGCCGCCACGTGTCCTGGTCTTCCAGGTAGCTGCCGTCGGACCACCGGAAGACCTGGGCGGCGAGCAGGTTCTCACCCTCACGCAGGTGGGAGGTGACGTCGAACTCGGCCGGGGTCATGCTGCCCTGGCTGTAGCCCACCGCCTCGCCGTTGATCCACAGGTAGAACGCGCTCTTCACCCCGGCGAAGTGCAGGAAGATCTCTCGCCCCTTCCATGCGGCGGGGACGGTGAAGGTCGTCCGGTAGGAGCCGACCGGGTTGTAGTGATCGGGGATGTTCGGCGGGTCGGGGTTCTCCGGGGCAAACGGGTAGGGCTGGTTGATGTAGATCGGCCGGCCGTACCCGTGCAGCTGCCAGTTCGATGGCACGGGAATCGTTCCCCAGGAACCGTCATCGAAGCCGGGCTCGTGGATGCCCCGGGGCCGGTCGGCCGGCTTCTCCACCCAGTGGAACCTCCAATCGCCGTTCAGCGACTGGAAGAAAGGCGAGGCCTCGCGCGCCCCTTCGAGCGCCTGTTCCACCGTGGCGTACGGCATGAGAGTGGCATGCGCGGGCTGCTTGTGGCGCCCGATGACCGTGGGGTCCTGCCAGTCGTCGGTCGCGGTGAAGGTCGGGGTGCCGCTGGCAACGAGCATAAAGAGAAGAGCGGGGGCGCAAATCGAGCGGGACACGGGCACCTCCTCGGCTGAAGAACACACGCTGCGTGCAGGTGCGATTCTACCCCGCTGGGGTGGCGCCGTCGCCCGTCGGTGTCGGGATCGACGCCCGAGTCCTCGGCCGCGAGACGCGGGTCAGCGTCTCGACGCCAGGCTGATAGAATCCCGGCGCCGGAGGTCCCGGCAACATCATCATGCAG
>CAXMOH010000386.1:0-3310 GCA_964194855.1 uncultured Hyphomicrobium sp. | reverse complement strand
ACGACGTACTGCTTCCCGTCGATCTCGTACGTGGCGGGCGTCGCATAGCCTCCCGCCGGAAGGTCGGTCTCCCACAGCACCCGCCCGTCGCGCTTGTCGAAGGCGCGGAACTTCTCGTCTTTGGTCGCCCCGATGAAGATGAGGCCCCCCGCGGTGACGACGGGCCCTCCGTAGTTCTCCGTTCCCGTCCGCGGAATCCCCCGCTTCGTCAGCTCGGGCACCTCCCCGAGCGCCACCGTCCACCGGATCGCGCCCTCGTCGAGGTCGATGGCGTTGAGGGTTCCCCACGGTGGCTTCACCGCCGGGTACCCCTCGGAGTCCAGGAAGCGGTTGTACCCGGTGTGTGCGTACGGAGAGCGTGACCCGGCCTGCGCCTCCCCGCCAGTGGCCCCGACGTCCTCGGGCTCGCTGAAGGTGTGGGCGACGACGGCGTCCCGCTCCCGCTCCGGGAGGAAGGCGAAGGCCGGCATGACGCCCTTGCCGTCCCGCAGGAGGGTGACGAAGTCCTCGCGCTTCAGCCGATCCCTCACGTCGTCGATCCGGGGGAACTGCCCCTGCGGGTCGCCCTTCATGTCGAGGCCGTGGCAGACGGTGCAGTGCTGGGCGTAGACACGGGCGCCGAGGGCCCCCCCTTCGCCGATGGGCGGAATCTCGATCATCTCCAGGATCCAGGCCATCTCGCTCCCGTTGACGTAGAGAAGACGAGTCTCCGGATCGTAGGCCGAGCCGCCCCACACCGCGCCCCCGTCGAAACCAGGAAAGATGATCGTCCCCTGCTCGCTCGGTGGCACGAACTGGCCGCCGCTTCGGACCTCCCGCAGGCGCTCGAGGGCCGCCGCCCGGGCCTCCGGCGAGATGTCCGTCAGGTCGTCCTCGCCCAAGCTCTGCCGTGCGAACGGGGGCGGCTTCGTGGGGATGGGCTGGGTCGCCCACGCCTTCTCACCGTCGAGATCGGACGCAGGGAAAGGGCGCTCCTCGATGGGGAAGAGCGGCTCGCCGGTCTCACGATCGAACACGAACACGTGCCCCGACTTGGTGGCCTGGGCCAGGGCGTCCACCTCCCGCCCGTCCCGCTTCACGGTGACGAGCACCGGGGCTTGCGGCAGGTCGCGATCCCACAGATCGTGGTGGACGACCTGGAAGTGCCAGACCCTCTCTCCTGTGGCGGCCTTCAGTGCGAGGACGCTGTTCCCGAACAGGTTGGCGCCATGCCGGTCTCCACCCCAGAAGTCGAAGGCGGGGGAGCCGGTGGGGACGAACACGAGCCCGCGCTCCTGGTCCACGCTCACACCGCCCCAGGAGTTCGCCCCGCCCGTCACCTTCCACGCGTTCTCGGGCCACGTGTCGTAGCCGAGCTCGCCGGGCCCCGGGATCGTGCGAAACGTCCACCGGATCGCTCCCGTCCGCACGTCGTAGGCACGGATGTGCCCCGGGGCCGAGGGCCCTGGGCCCTCGTGCACACTGGTGCCGAGGATCAGCAGGTCCCCATAGATCGAGCCCGGTGTCGATGCGGCCACGAGCAGGCGGCCTGCCTCCCGCCCGAGGCCTTCCCTCAGATCCACGACACCCTGCTGCCCGAAGTCGGCGGCGAGTTGCCCCGTCCGGGCATCGAGGGCCAGGAGTCGCTGCCCGACGGTCACCAGGATTCGGCGCTCGTCGCCGCTGGACCAGTAGACGACCCCACGGTTCACCCCGACCCCACGCGCCTTGCCTTCGGACTCGTATGGGTTGAAACGCCAGAGCTCGCGCCCGGTGGCGGCATCGAGGGCGAAGGTCTCCACGCGGGCCGTGGTCGCGTAGAGGACCCCGTCGACCACGATGGGGTTGCACTGGATCTGGGAGCGCCCGTTGTCGCGGGCGTCGCCCGTGTTGTACGTCCACGCGACCCGCAGGCGGTGGACGTTCCGGGTGTCGATGAGATCCAGGGAGGAATACTGGGTGTGGCCCGGGTCTCCGCCGTGGGTCCTCCACTCGCGGGTCGCCGCCCCTGCTCCGCCGGGGGGTGTCGCGCAGCCGAACGCGATGGGCACCCACAAGGCGGCCGCCAGGAGACCGGCAAGCTTTTTCATGCGCCCGAGGATAGTGGCTCCCAGCGACACCGGCAAACCCCCGGGCCGGGCTTGCGGCCGAGCTTCGGCGCCGCGGGGGGCGCGCGTGGGGAATATGCTGGGGGATGCCCTCGTTTTGAGATTCATATAGTCTGGTAGGTACAAAGCCCCGGGCACGAGAAAGGCCGCGAGCCCTGTTTTACGGAGTTTCGCGTCTCCGCGCGCCTTGGGGGCCCGGTTGTGAGTGAAGCTAGGGAGGGTACCCAGGAATGAATCGCAGAGCTTTTACGAAGGTCGTCGGGGCCGCGGTGGCCGGTCTGGCCGCCGGCTCGCGCCTGAGCGCGGCTGACCACCACGAGAGCGACTCCGGCGCGAAGCACGCCTGCAAGGGCATGAACGACTGCAAGGGGCAGGGGGGATGCAAGACCGGCGAGAACGAATGCGCCGGCAAGAACTCCTGCAAGGGCAAGGGCGGCTGCGCCACGGCCGCGCATCACGAGTGCAAGGGCCACAACGACTGCAAGGGTCAGGGCGGCTGCAGCACGGGCGACAACGGCTGCGCCGGCAAGAACTCCTGCAAGGGCAAGGGCGGCTGCGCCGTCCCGGTGAAGAAGAAGGAGTCCTAGGCCTTCGAACCAACGTGGGGTCGCGGCTCTCATCGGGTCGCGGCCCCGGCACTCATGAATCGATTCGGTATCGACGATCTTGGAGTCGGAATAGGCCTGAGGCCCGTCCACTTTGGGCCGATCCTGTCCGGCTCTCCGGAGATCGACTGGTTCGAGGTCCTCTCCGAGAACTACCTGGACACCGGAGGGCGCCCGCTCTACATGCTCGACCGAGTCGTCGAGCGCTATCCGGTGGCGCTGCACGGGGTCTCCCTGTCCATAGGGAGCACCGATCCCCTCGACCGGGAGTACATCCGGAAGCTCAAGGCTCTCGCGAGACGGACCCGGGCCGGCTGGGTGTCCGACCACCTGTGCTGGACCGGAGTGCTCGGTCGAAACACCCACGATCTGCTTCCGCTTCCCTACGACGAGGCCACGCTGCGACACGTGATCTCCCGCGTACGGGAGGTGCAGGACGCCCTCGAGCGGCCCCTGGTGCTCGAGAACGCTTCAACTTACCTCGCGTTTGCCTCGTCCACCATGACGGAGTGGGAGTTCCTTGCCCGGCTCGCGGTCGAGGCCGACTGCGGCCTCCTGCTGGACGTGAACAACGTCTATGTGAGCGCCTTCAACCACGGCTACAGCGCCGAGGAGTAC
>CAXMOH010000385.1:0-3905 GCA_964194855.1 uncultured Hyphomicrobium sp. | reverse complement strand
GCCAGGATCCACGCGTTGAGCCGTCCGTCCGGGCGGTGCACAGCGCCGGTGTTGACTAGGTCGCAGTCGAGCGGCCAGCTCATGAGCACGAGCAGCAGCACGTACCCCGCCACCGAGACCCCGATCTCCCGGGCGGTCACGGGCTGCGACGAGGGCGGCTGGCGGGGCCGCTCCCAGGGGGCGAGGAACGCCAGGGCGCCGCCGAGTGCCGCGGCAAGGAGCGCGAGGAGGTCCGTCAGCCACCAGACCCAGGCCGCTCGCGGCGCGCCGAGAAACCGGGGGGGAATGATCTCGGTCCGTCCGCTGGGGCGTGTCCACCCGAGACGCAGCCGGGGGCCGCGTCCCCGCAGCTCGTAGGCCACCTCGAGCATCTGGGTGCCCCGGGCGAGGGCGACGTCGACACCGTGCACCAGGGGATCGCCTTCGGCCTCGAGCAGCACGTGGCCGTCGATGCTCACCCGGACCCGACCTCGGCCCCGCACGCGGAGGCGGTAGCCCCCGGATTCCGGGACCCTGAGCTCGCCCTCCCAGCGCAGGTCCCACCGCCTCTGGCCCGCGAAATCGCTCAGGTCGCGGCCGATCACGTCGATCGCGCTCGGCGCGCTCCGGCCACGCAGACCCTGTGGGCCATACACGTCGGCCGAGAGGCCCGAGGGCCCGCGGAGAGCGACCGTCGCGGCGAGCGCCACCGCCACCACCCCGAGCCCGACGGCGACCCGGCGCCATCGTGTGGGGCGGCGCTCGCCACCGCTCAGGGCAGCGAGGATCGCAAAGAGCACGGCCGCACCGCCGAGTGGCAGGGCCGCGATGGCGAACGGCGGCTGGGCGTGGACCGGCCCAAAGCGCGAGACGGCGCCCACGAGAAGCGCGATCGTGCACGCCAGGCCGGCCCGAGCGAGAAAGGAGAGAACTCGTCGCAACGCCCCGGCATTCTACGAGCGAATGGGGATGAGGGGCGTATAATCTCCCTCTCCCATCCCGGACCAAAAAGGAGCATGGATGATGAAGGCCCTGTTGCTCGTCGCCTGCCTGAGCCTGTTGCTGGCACCCGCGGCGGTTCTGGCCGCCGAGCTGAAGGCGGGTGACGCCGCCCCGGACTTTTCGCTGTCGGGCTCGGACGGCAAGACCCACTCTCTCGCCGACTACTCGGGCAAGGTCGTCGTGGTGGCCTGGTTTCCCAAGGCGTTCACCGGTGGTTGAACGCTCGAGTGCAAGTCGCTGCGTGAGAACAGCGACATGATCCGGAAGTTCGACGTGGCGTACTTCGCCGCGAGCACCGACGACGCGGAGACGAACAAGCGGTTTGCCGAATCGCTGGACGCCGACTACCCCATCCTGGCCGACCCCGACAAGAAGGCTGCGGCGGCTTACGGCGTTCTCATGCCGGAGCGCGGCTTCGCGAACCGGTGGACCTTCTACATCGGCAAGGACGGCAAGATCCTCTTCATCGACCGCAGCGTCAAGCCCCCGACGGCAGGTCAGGACATGGCTGCGAAGCTGGGCGAGCTGGGAGTCGAAAAGGCCGACTGAGTCCGGGGTCCGCTTTCAGTCGCGGATCTCGGTGACGCGGCCGTCCTCGAAGACGACGGTGCGGTCCGGGTAGGCCCAGCGGAGCCTCTCTCCAAAAACGAGGGCGCTCTCGGGCTCGCCGAGGACTGAGCGGACCTCGTCCAGGGTCATGCCCGGCCGCACTTCGGTGGGCGCCGCAGCGGCGACCAGGGGAGCCGGGTCCCCGGGGGCGACCTCGGTGGGCGGGTGAGGCGCGTTGGGGCTCGGACGCCGGGGAGAACCATCGGGCTTCGCGCCGTCGGGGTAGTTGTGGGCGATCTCCCGTTCCAGGTGTGCCGCCCGGATCGCCGCCTGGGAGTGGTTGGAGAAGAAGAAGTTCAGCGTAGAGCTTCCCTCGCCGTATTTCTTTGCGAACCGTTTCCACAGGAGGGGTCCCCTGGTGATGTCGTAGCCCGCCTCGTAGGCGTAGCGGAGCCCGACGCGGTCGGCCTGGTCCTCCATCTCGCGCCCATAGCCGTTGGTCCAGGCCGAGGCCGCGAGGCCGGCCGCGGTCTCGGCAAACAGGCGAGAGCTGCCCTGGTCGATGGTGGAGGTCGCCCCCATGGCGCCGATGGCGGCGAGCTGGACCCACATCCCCTTCTTGGCCTGCCGGCGCGAGTGCTCGTGGGTGGCGTGGACGAGCTCGTGACCCAGAACGATGGCCACCTCGTCGTCGTCCAGGTCGTCGAGCAGCCCCGAGAAGACGTAGATGGAGAAGTTGCCCATGGCGAAGGCGTTCCACTCGTCGTTCTCGATGACGTAGACCCTGACGTCGCTCGGGGCCAGGTAGTCGGGCAGCAGGCTGTCGACGATCCACCTCGCCCGGTCCACCCGGGGTCCCGTCTCGAGCAGGCGCCCGACGCTCTTGGCTCGCCGCCCCTCGCCCTCGGAAAAACGGCCGGCCCGGCGGATGCGGGCCTCCATCTGGTCGGTGGCGGCCTGCACCTGGACCTCGAACATGGCCTCCCCGTTGGGCTGTGCTTCCAGGCGGCGCGCCAGGACGGTCCCGTCGGCCAGGCGGGTGCCCTTCTTCACCTTCACCTCGTACCCGAGGGGAATGGTGGCGAAGCTCCAGGCCGCCCCCTTGCCCTTGAAGTCGAGGCCGGGAGCCGGGCACACCTTCTGCCCATCGACCACCAGGCAGGACTCCACGTAGAACTCCGCGTAGCCTTCCAGGGTCTCGTCGCCCGACGCGGCCCCTGCGCTCAACGCGAAGCCCAGAGTCGCCGCCGCCAGGAGCGTCGTCCGGGTCTCAGCCGTCATGGGCCACCTCTCTCTCCCAACAATAGCGCCATGGGATGCGATGCGCCCGCCGCGACGGCGAAAAACGAGGTCAAGGGTGACGGAGATCACGCCGGGGTCATGTGACCAAAGCCACCGGGGCGCCCCCGCCGGGCACCGCTCCGGGCGCCGACGGTGTTATCGTACCTGTGTCCGGTCGGGTCCTCCCGGTGGCCCGTCCCCGGGACAGGGCGATGCCGAAGATACTTCTCGTCGAGGACAACGACATGAACCGCGACATGTTGTCGCGGCGCCTCCAGCGCAAGGGGCACGAGGTCCTCATGGCCGCCGACGGGATGCAGGGCATCCTGATGGCCGAGAGCGACCAACCCGATCTCATCCTGCTCGACATGAGCCTGCCGGTGATCGACGGATGGGAGGCGGCGAAGAGACTCAAGGCCACGCCCACCACCAGCGTGATCCCGATCATCGCGCTGACCGCTCATGCCATGGCGGGCGATCGGGAGAAGGCCCTGGCCGCCGGCTGCGACGACTACGACACGAAGCCCGTGGACTTCCCGCAGCTGCTCGGCAAGATCGACGCGCTGCTCGCCAGCCGGTCGTAGCGGCCCGGCGGCGCCGCGTCACATCCTTCAGCTTCTGCCGCCCGGCGAGTCCGCCGGGCGGCCCGTCACGAGCACCCGTCGCAGCTCGGCGATCAGCTCCGCCCGGGTGAACGAGCCCTTGTGGAAGATGCGCCCGACCTGACCGCTCAGGCGAGCCCGGTCGGCGGCCGTCACGGCCTTGGCGGTGACCACCACCACGGGGACGCGACGTCCCTGCTCCGACTGGCGCAGGTACGTGAGGAACTCGAACCCGTCCATCTCCGGCATCATGAGGTCCAGGACGACGAGGTCGGGCATCTGCTTGATGAGGATCTTCAAGGCCGCGCGCCCGTTCTCCGCCTCCCACACCAGCCACCCGTCCTTCTCCAGCGTGCGCTTGATGACGTCCCGGGCCGCCGGGTCGTCCTCCACGACGAGCACCGGGCGGGCGGTCTTGGGAGCGCCGCGGAAACGGCGCAGCGCCGTCACGAGCTTCTCGCGATCGACGGGCTTGGTGAGGTAATCGGCCGC
>CAXMOH010000384.1:0-10260 GCA_964194855.1 uncultured Hyphomicrobium sp. | reverse complement strand
CTAGCTCAGCTCCACGTCAGCCGATACCGGCAGACCTGGCCGCCCTTTGCGCGACACTCCTCTTCGACGACGCGGGGGCTCTCGACCTCGCACATCTCCAGGGCCTTTCGATACCAGCCGACCACCGTGGCGCAGTCCGGGGCGCTGAAGGTCTCCGCGTCGTGGGTCGTGAGCACCGCCTTCTGCTCGCCAGCCTTCGCGTACTCGCGCCGGCCCTGATCGTAGTAGAAGGAGTACACGAGGGGCGCCTTCTCCAGGAAGGCGTGGGGGTCTCCCGAGCCGAGGAAGTTGCGGTGGACTCCGCCGGGCCCAAGGTTCTTCTCCGCCGAGGCCTCGCCGAGGGTCTCGAAGAACTGCGGACGCCCTCCTCCCAGCTCGTCCACGATGGCCGCGTCCAGACGCCGGCCCAGGTCGAACGGGTACCAGGAGGCGGCCAGCAGTGCGCCGAGCGTCTCACGGTCCTCAGGGGTCATGCGGGCGAGCACCCGGTCGAGACCTCCGTCGGGGGCGATGTCTTCCGCCATCGCCAGCCTCGAGCGGAGCACGCTGCCCTTGATCTTCACCATGGGTGTCTCTCTTCTCGCACGTTCGAAGTGTCAGCCTCCCAGGCGATCGCGGCGGAGCGTGAGCCCGCCGTCGACGGTGACCACCTGCCCGGTCGTGTACGCGTCGGGCTCGAGGAAGAGGCGGACGACCAGGGCGATGTCCTCGGGCCGGCCGAAGCGGGGCACCAAGCCGCGATAGATGTAGGGATCGTACTTGCCCCCCTCGATGGAGGCCCGGGCCATCCCGACCACCGTCGCCCCCGGGGCCACCACGTTCACCCGGACGTCCGCTTCGCCCCCGTACTCCTTGGCGAGAATCAGGGCGGCGTGGACGAGGGCCGCTTTCGGGGCCGCGTAGGCCAGGCTGCCTTCGAACGGGTACACGCCCTGCATGCTCGAGACGAGCACGATGGACCCCCGGGTCCCGCGACGGGTCATCTCCTCGGCCACTGCCCGCGCGAGAAGGACCGGTCCTTCGAAGTTCGCGGTGAACGAGGCGTGCAGCGCCGGGCCGTCCAGGTCCTGCCCCTTGACCCGAGCGGGATCGCCGGGCAGCGCCACCACGCCGTAGAGCTCGCCCTTCACCGCCAGGGCGGCTTCGAGATAGCGCTGGCGGGCCTCTTTGTCAGCCAGGTCTCCTTCGACGAGGTGGACGAGCCCTCCGTAGTGGTCCTGCAGCTTCTGTTGGAACGCCAGAGCGTTGCCCTTGTTGCTCCGGTATCCGACGACGGGTATGGCCCCGTCCCGAAGAAGCAGCGCCGAGATCGCCGCGCCCAGGCCCCCGGCGCCCCCGGCGACGAGGACGACGCGCCCGGCGAGGGAGTTGCGGTTGAAGTCGTAGCGGTACTCCGCGTAGCGACGGGCCTGGTCTGGATCGACATGGCGTGATGGCATGGTCAGTCCTCGAAAAGACCGAGCAGATCGTCGACGCTCAGGCCGACGAGAGATCCCACTACCCGATGGGCGCTCTGGAGCTTCTCCGCGGGACAGCTGTTGGAGACGGCCACGACCTTCATTCCGGCGCCGACAGCCGACGAGATGCCGGGCACCGAATCCTCGAAGGCGATGCAGTCCGCCGGCGGCAGGTCGTCGACGTGTCTCGCCAGACGCCGGGACGCTTCGAGGTACGGGGCGGGATCGGGCTTGGTGTGATCCGCATCCTCGACCCCGACGATCGCGACGAACGCGTCGCGGAGCCCGACGCTGTCGAGGATCGACTCGATCTCGGTGTGCCGGGCTCCCGAGGCGATGGCCAGCGGCACATCCCTCGCGAGCTCCCGGACGAGCTCCGACACCCCTTCGAAGAGTGGAATCTGCGGCAGCAGCTCGCCGAATCGGGTGACCATGAGCGAGGCCAGCTTCTCCACCCGGTCCGGGTCGGCGGGCTCACCGCGAAGGGCCAGGGCGCGGCGGATCGCCCCCCGGTTGTCGTACGCGAGGAGGGAGCTGAAGTACTCCTCGCTGGTGGTCTCCACCCCCTCGGTGCGGAGGGCGTCCCTCAGCGCGCGGAAGTGCATCGGCTCGCTGTCGACGATCACCCCATCGAAGTCGAACACGGCGGCGCGCAGGGGCATGGGGGGCTACCGGCCTCTGACCGAGCCCGTCTTCATCAGGCTCAGGGCGCCGAAGCCGGCCTGGGCCGCTGCGAGCAGGGCGATGTGCGTTTCGAGTCGAACGAGCCTCATGGGGCCTCCGTTTCGGGAAACGCCCATTCTACCGGAGCCGCGCGCTATGATGTCCGTTGCGGTCGCCAATGGATTGTCCTTCTTGTCAGGCTGAGAACAGCGCCTCGGCACCCATCTGCTTCGCCTGTGGTGCCACTCTCGATCCCGGGCTCGCCGGGCTCCGTACGGGTGCGCTCTTCGCTTCCCGGTTCGAGATCCTCGGCTCTCTCGGACGGGGTGGGATGGGGATGGTCTACAAGGCCCGGGACCAGGAGCTCGGAGAGACGGTCGCCATCAAGGTCCTGCGGCCGGACGTGGCCCGGGAGTCGGGGCGGATCGAGCGTCGCTTCCGCTCCGAGATCCGTCTTGCGCGGAGGGTGCGGCACAGAAACGTCTGCTCGGTCTACGGCGACGGTGAGGACCGGGGGCTCCGCTACATCTGCATGGAGTTCATCGACGGGGAGAACCTGGCTCGGGTGGCCCGCTCCGCCGGCGGTCTCGCCTGGGAGGACGCCTGGGACGTGGTCCTTCAGGTGGCGAGCGGCCTCGAGGCCATCCACGGGGCCGGCGTCGTTCACCGGGATCTGAAGACCGCGAACCTGATGCGCGACCGGGAGCAGGTCGTCCGCGTCATGGATTTCGGCATCGCCAAGCATCACCTGGGAGGCACAGGCGGCCACACGGTGACCGCCACCGGGGCGCTCATGGGCACTCCCGAGTACATGAGCCCCGAGCAGCTCCGCGGTGAGACGGTGGACTTTCGGAGCGACCTCTACTCCTTCGGGGTGGTCGTCTACGAGCTGTTCACGGGCACGTTGCCGTTCCGTGGTGAGACCCCCGTGGCCACCATCCTCCGCCAGCTCCAGGACCCGCCGAAGCTGGAGGTCTCGCGGCTTCCAGTGGCGGTCCGGCCCGTGCTGCACCGCGCCCTGGCCAAGGAGCCGGCGGGGCGGTTCGCCACCGCCGAGCAGATGCACAGCGCCCTGATCGACGCTCGCAGCGGCCGTGGGGAGACGTTCGCGGCCGCGTGGGAGTTCGCCGGAGAGACGCGCCCGCTCCCGCACCTCGTCGTCTCCAACCCACCGGTCACGAGGATCACGGCCGGTCTCGCCGGCGTGAGCGCCCTGGCCTGGCACCTTCTGAGTGCCGGGGGTGTCGCCGGGGCGAGCCCCGTGCTGTCTCCGCCGGATCCCATCGGGTCCACGGACGTCGCGCTGGCCGTCCCCGCCCCGGAGCCCCCGAGCCCGGCCCGCCACGTGCCGCGAGCCGTGCGAGCGCTTTCCGCGCCAACGCCCGTTGCGGCGCCCGTGAGCGTCGACCCCACCCCGCCTCCGGAGCCTGCCGTCGCCGAAGCCGTGGTCGTTCACCCGCCGATGCTCCGCCCGGACGTGGCTCTCGAACCCCATCGCGTGTACGAAGAAGACGAGGTGGACCTGCCTCCGCGGCGCATCCAGGGGATGAGCGCGCCCTACCCGCAGTGGGGACCGGAGCTGTCGCGAGGACAGCGGGTCTCCATCACCGCCAGCTATGTGGTCACGGAGTCGGGAGACGTCACCGACATTCGGCTCGAGCAGGGCGGCGGCGCCCTCGAGGCCGTCCTGGTGGCGATCAGTCGCTGGAAGTTCGAACCCGGGCTCAAGGATGGCCTGCCGGTCAAGGTGCGCGTCCACTTCAAGCACACGTTCTTCGGGGGCTGATCTCCCGGTCGGGGAGGTGCGGATGAAGTCCAAGACCGTTCACATGACGCTCAACGTTCAGGCCCGCATGGACTTCGTCAACATCACCAGCGAGGTCGAGAAGGTGGTGGCCGAGAGCAAGGTCAGCGAGGGCCTCTGCCTCGTCAACGCCATGCACATCACGGCGTCCGTGTTCATCAACGACGACGAGCCCGGGCTGCACGAGGACTACAAGCGCTGGCTGGAAGACCTGGCCCCCTTCGACGCCAGCCCGACCCGCTACCACCACAACCGCACGGGTGAGGACAACGGGGACGCCCACCACAAACGCCAGATCATGGGCCGCGAGGTCGTGGTGGCGGGGACCGACGGCGCCCTCGACTTCGGTCCCTGGGGGCAGATCTTCTACGGCGAGTTCGACGGGAAGCGGCCGAAGCGCGTCCTGATCAAGGTGATAGGGGATTAGCCGTCTACCAGCGGTCTTCGGTCGTGCCCGCGCGGTGGGCTTCGGAGCGGGCGAGCACGAACAGCAGGTCGGAGAGCCGGTTGAGGTAGACGATGATGCGCGGGTCCAGCTCGGCGTCGCGGGCGAGGGTCACGACGGAGCGCTCGGCCCTGCGGCAGACGGCTCGGGCGGCATGGAGATGGGCTGCAGACGGCGGCCCTGCCGGTGTCACGAAAGCTCGAAGCGGGGGCAGCCTGGCCTCCCGCGTGTCGATGGCTTTCTCGAGGCGACGGATACGGGAGGGGGAAACGGTCGCCTTGGATCGTCGGGAGGCCACCTTGCGAGTGGGATCCGCCAGCTGGGCTCCGATGGCGAAGAGGTCCTGCTGCACGCCGAGAAGCAGCCTGGACAGGTCCGCCCTCGCGTGAGCCCGGGCCACTCCCATGAAGGCGTTCAGCTCGTCGACGTCACCGTAGGCGGTGACCCGCGGATGGTCTTTGGGGACCCTTCTTCCGCCGAGAAAGCTCGTCTGGCCCAGGTCTCCCGTCTTCGTGTAGATCTTCAGCTCTTCACTCTCCGTCGAAGCCGGCGACGACGTTCGCCGGGGCGCCGTCGACGTCCAGCGCGGTTCCCGGCTCGAGGGCGCTGCGGTGCACCCACGCCAGGGCGATGGGCCCGAAACGGGGAGAGAGGGCTGCGGTCGTGACGCGCCCCACGTCCTTGTCCGAGGCACGGACGATCGCCCCGGCGGTGGACGGCGCGGAGAGGCGCAGACGACGCAGCCCCTTGTTGACGTGGCCGCCTCGGGCTTCCAGCCGGGCGACCACCTCCTGACCCACGTAGCAGCCCTTGGTCGGCGAGTGGTACTCGGCCAGGAGCCCCGTCTCGTGGAGCAGATTCCCCTCGGTGACGTCGAGCCCGTACCAGGGACGCAGGTCCTCGACCCGGCGCGCGTCCAGGGCATCGCGACCCAGCGGTCGAGCGCCTGCCGAGACGAGTTCTCCCCAGATCGATGTCACGTCCTCGGGGCCGACGTGGAGAACGAAGCCGCCGCCCGGCAGGTCTCCCGCGCGTGCCACGAGGACCTCGTGACCGGCGAGGGTCGCCCGGGCATGATCCTCGGGCGCCAGCGGAGGTTCCACTCCCTGCGTTCGAAGGATCTCCGCGGAGCCCATGCCGACGAGGCCCAGAACCGCGGCGGGCGGGAGCTCGAATCGCACCGGGGCGGCCACGCGGTAGTGCTCGAGCAGACCCCTGAGCGAATCGAGCTGCTCGGCGTTCGTCTCGAGGCGCACCACGTCCTTTTCCACGAGCGCGCGGACGAAGAGTCGCAGATGTCCCTTGGCTGTCATCACCGCGGCCCGACACCCCTGCCCGGGCTGGCGTCCCCCGATGTCGTTGCTGAGGATGCCCTGCAGGAACTCGAGCCGCCTGGGCCCGGACACGTCGAGGGCCCCTCGCTCCGCCAGATCGACGAGCCCCGCGCCCTCCAGCGACGCCGAGTACTCCCCGGCAGGATCGCCGTAGGACGCGATCACGCTCGCGCTCGATCGCTCCGTGAAGACACCACCCGCCTCGGCGTGAACGTCGTGCAACGGAGAGCCGACCATGCCATGAGTCTAACCCCTCGCCCGCCCGGCCCCCTGCCGGGCACAGAGTCGGTCGTTTCGGGGGAGCCCACCCCGGGCTGGTGACGAAGAATCTCCAAGTCGTGCACGCGGGGCCGGGAGCCGCTAGAATGGCTGACTGATCGTCATCGTCTTTATCTTTCAGGAGCCTCGAAAACCGTCATGAAGAACCCATTCGCCAGGACGCGCCCGTGGTGCCGCAGCCGCATCATGGGCCCGGCCATCATTCTCATCGCTGCCTGCGTTCTGCCGTCCTGCGGCAACGACAACGGCACCGGCCTTCCCCCCGTCCAGCGCAGCGTCATCTTCGTCTCCGTCGAGCCGAACCCGGTGATCGGCACGCAGAACGTCCTCACCGGTGCGGTGAACGCAGCCTACGTCGTCAGGATTCGGGAGCTCGCGGGCCTCGGCGGCGAGATCCGCTCCATCATCTCGACGGTCTTCGATCCCGAGACCGGGATTCAAGTGGCCGTCACCTTCTTCGACGATTCATCCCTCAAGGTGTTCGAGGGGGAGAGCAGGATCGAGCCGGGCGGGGAGGCCGAGATCAGGCAGACGACGAGCTACATTCTGCCCGACTTCCGGCTCGAAGCCGATCTCACCGTGACCGTCCAGTTCCAGGACGACCGCGGCAGCGTCATCAACCAGTCGCTGCTCGTCCCCATCGTTCCTGCTCCGCCCGAGGAATAGAGCCGTGGGCAGGCGCTCGGCGGGCATCCTGCTGCACCCGACCTGCCTGCCCGGCCCTCATGGCATCGGAGAGCTCGGTCCGGAAGCGGTCGGCTTCCTCGATGTGCTGGCGGAGGCCGGCCAGAGCCTCTGGCAGGTCCTTCCCCTCGGGCCCACGGGCTACGGCGATTCGCCGTACCAGTGCTTCTCCGCGTTCGCGGGAAACCCCCTTCTGCTGAGCCTTCAGAGGCTGCAGGAGCTGGGGCTCCTGGGCGAGGGAGACTGCGCCGGAGCACGGGCCCTGCCCCGGGACCGGGTCGATTTCGGCGGGCTCATCGAGCTCAAGCGCCCGCTGCTCGAAAAGGCCCACGTGGCATTCGAGAGGGACGGCGGGCGCGAGCAGCGCGAGGCTCTCGACGCGTTCCGATCCGACAACGCGGCCTGGTTGTCCGACTTCGCTCTCTTCACGGCTCTCAAGCGCTCCCGTGGCGGATCTCCCTGGTACGAATGGGGCCCGGCCCTGGCCGACAGGGACCCCGAGGCCCTGGCGCAGGCTCGGGACAGCCTGGCGCCGGTCATTCGTGGCGTGGAGTTCGAGCAATGGCTCTTCTTCTCTCAGTGGGGCGACCTGCGGGCCCGGGCGCGGGAGCGGGGGATCCGGATCATGGGGGACATCCCCATATTCGTCTCCCACGACAGCGCCGACGTGTGGTCGCGCCCCGAGCTGTTCCACCTCGGACCCGACGGGCAGCCCTCATTGCAGGCCGGTGTCCCGCCGGACTACTTCAGCGAAACAGGGCAGCTCTGGGGCAACCCTCTCTACCGCTGGGACGAGCTGGAGCGAACCGGCTACGCCTGGTGGATCGATCGCTTTCGGGCCGTGCTCGGTCTGGTCGACGTCGTGCGCCTCGACCACTTCCGGGGCTTCGAGGCCCACTGGGAGATCCCGGGCGGCGCGACGACCGCCCAGCACGGGCGGTGGGTGAAAGGCCCCGGCGCGGCGCTCTTCGAGGTCCTCGAGCACGCCCTTGGCCCGCTTCCCATCGTCGCCGAGAACCTCGGCCTCATCACGCCCGAGGTGGAGGCGCTGCGTCGGCACCTCGGGTTCCCGGGGATGGCCGTCCTGCAGTTTGCCTTCGGCGGCGACGATCCCCTCAGCGACTTCCTGCCTCACAACTTCTCACGCAAAGTCGTGGCCTACACCGCCACCCACGACAACGACACCACCGTCGGCTGGTGGACTGGAGGCGTGGGCGACTCCACCCGTTCTCCGGAGGACGTGGAGCGCGAGCACACCCGGGCCCTGTCGTACGCGGGTGGCGACGGGAGCTCCATCCACTGGGACTTCCTGCGCGCGCTCTACGTGTCGGTGGCCGACACCGTCATCGTGCCCCTCCAGGACGTCCTGGGCCTGGGGAGCGAGGCACGCATGAACCTCCCCGGTCGCCCCGACGGCAACTGGCGGTGGCGCGTCTCGCCCGCCAGCCTGACCCCCGAGCTCAGCCAGAGGCTCCGGGCTCTTTGCGCCGTCTCGGGCCGCCTCCCGTCGGCGAACCAGGAGGGCTGAAGGATGCCTTTTCAGCAAACGAAATCTTTGATCTCTCTGCTATAGTCCATGAAGATTCCTGATCGCTCGGCCCGGGGGACGCCGCCGTGGAACTCTCTCAGCTCCGCACGTTTCGTGTCGTCGCCGAGACCCTGAACTTCACTCGGGCTGCCGAGCGGCTGGGGCTCACGCAGTCCGCGGTGAGCCACCAGATCAAGTCCCTCGAGACCGAGCTGGGCGAGCCGCTGTTCATCCGGGCCAAGAGGGGAGTGAAGCTCTCGTCCGTGGGTCAGGCGGCCCTCGAAAACGCCGTGCGGATTCTCGACGAGGCGGAGGCCCTGCGCGAGCGAGTCGCAGGCGGCGAGCACTCGCCTGCAGGCCGCGTGCGCGCCGCCGCGGCCACCCAGGCCATCGTCCATCTGTTCGCGCCCCTGTTCGAGGCCTTCATGCGTGAGCAGCCCAGGATCGACGTCTCCTTCCGGACGACCGCCAGCACCGATCAAACCGTCTCGGAGATCCTCAACGGGGCGGCGGACGTGGGCTTTGCTTCGCTGCCGGTCTTCTCCCCGGCGCTCAAGATCACCAGCCTGTTCGAGGACGAGCTGGTCCTGGTCGTGGGCCACGCCCACCGCTTCGCCGGCAAGGCCCACGTGAGCCTGGACGGGATCCGCGACGAGCGGGTGATCCTCTTCGAGCTCGGAGGATCGATCCGGCGGGCGACGGACGAGTTCTTCCACGAGGTCGGGTTCAGCCCGGCGCTGGCACTGGAGTCGAACGACACGTCCTTCATCAAGCTCATGGTGGAGCGGGGCCAGGGGATCTCGCTTCTGCCGGCCTGGGCGGTGCGCGACGAGGTGGCGTGGGGCTGGCTCTCGAAGCTGCAGATCGAAGGACACGAGCTGCGCCGGACCGTGGCGGCGATCTCCCTTGCCCGGTTCCAGCCCGCCGCCACCAGGGCCTTCCTCGAGTTCATGCTCCAGCAGCGGGACGAGCTGCAGAAGCTGGCCCACGGACACATCGACGAGTCGCGGCCCGGCCCGCGGCAGAAGGGTCGGCGTCGCTGAGCCCGGAGCGCGCCTTGAGTCGGCGGCGGGCACCGTTCAGAATCGTCAGATGAGCTTCCATCGATTCCACCTGCTGGCTTCGCTTCTCGCCGTGGCCCTGGCTTTGCTGGCAGCCAGCTCCGCGGCGCGGGGCACGAGCGGCTCGCGCCCGGCGTCGGAGTCCTCCTCGGCACGCGAGGCGGCCTATCGAGAGAACAACCTGGGGGTGGCGCTGCTCGAGCAGTTTCGCTTCGGAGACGCCGCCCTTGCCTTTTCCCGCGCGGTCGAGAAGGACCCGACGCTGGCCCTCGCCCGGGTCAACCTCGTCATCGCCCTCCTGTACGTGCCCGATCACGACGCCGCGCGGCGGGAGGCCGAGGCCGCTCTCGTGTCGATACCCGACTCGCCCCAGCTCAACTATGTCCTCGGCCTCGTCGCGCGTGGCGAGGGGCGGGCCGAAGAGGCCGTGCCCTACTTGAAGAAGGTGTTGAAGCAGGATCCGAAGGACCTCGGGGCCAACCTCACACTGGGCCAGTGCTACCTGCAGCTCCGGCGCTTCGACGAGGCGGTCGAGGTCTTCCGGATCGCGGCCGAAGCGGAGCCCTACAACGTGAGCGCCGTCTACAACCTCGGGATGGCGCTCAACCGGGCCGGGCAGCGCGAGGAGGCTCAGCAGGCTCTCGAACGGTTTCAGAGACTGCGCGAGAGTGCCTACAAGACCTCCCTCGGATCGAACTACCTCGAGCAGGGCCGCTTCGCCGAGGCCCTCGCCTCCACCGGCGCCGAGCCGGAAGTCGTCGATCCCACGCCGCCCCGGGTATCGTTCGTGGAGCGCAAGTGGGCTGTGATCGGGAACGCCGCCCGCGCGACGTCTGGCGCGACGTTGCCGCACCGCCCGGCCCTGGTGCTGAGCGACCTCGACGGTGAAGGGGCCCCCGACGTGGTCGAGGCCCGGGGCGGGAAGCTCCGGATCCTGAAGAACGAGGGCGGAACCTTCCGAGACGTCACCGAGAAGGCCGGTCTCACCGCCGTCGCGGCGACGGC
>CAXMOH010000383.1:0-3740 GCA_964194855.1 uncultured Hyphomicrobium sp. | reverse complement strand
ATCGTGCTGACGTTCGACCCGGCCGGCGGGTACGGACATCCCGACCACATCGCGATCTGCCAGTTCGCGACCGCGGCTGTCGTGGCGGCGGGGGACGCGTCGTACCACCCGCCGGGGGAGCCGGCGCCCCCCCACCGCGTGTCGAAGCTCTACTACATCGCCTGGACCCGGGCGAAGTGGCAGGCCTATCAGGCAGCGCTCAAGAAGCTCGTCTCGAGAGTCGACGACATCGAGCGCCAGGCCGCGCCCTGGGAAGACTGGGCGATCACCACCGTCATCGACACCGCGCAGCACTGGGCCACCGTTTGGAAAGCGGTGCGGTGTCACGAGTCGCAGGTGTCGATCTACCGCCCGCTGGCGGAGCTGCCCGACGAGCTCCACAAGGGCCTCTGGGGGACCCAGGAGTACTACAGGGTCATGAGCCTGGTGAACGGGGGCCGCGAGCGGGAGACCGATCTCTTCGCGGGTTTGCGCTGAGCGGCGCTCAGTGGCAGAGCTGCGGGTCGGTCCGCAGCACGCGCGCTTCCTGGATGCGCGTCGTGGTCACGCGGTTCTCGAACTCCAGGAAGAGCCCGGGAGCGGCCACCACGTCGCTCTTGATGGCCCGGCCGCCGAATGTGCAGCCGTTCACGCCGACGCGCTGGGGCGATTCACCGTTTCGATCGAACCACCCTCCGGCGACCGAGTAGCTGCCGTCTTCGAGCAGGCACAGGGAGTAGCGCGAGTTGCGGGTGGTGACGACGAGCCAGTCGCCCGAGCGCAGATCCCTCCTGAGGACCACGGGCAGGCGGTCCACCTTTGCCGCAAGGGCATCGAGCGGTGTTCCAGGAATCGACTCGAGCATCGTCAGCCCAAAAGGGGAACCATCCCCCTTGCCCAGATCATACGGCATTCCTTCATCGAAGTTCGTGAGCCGCGCGGGCGGCCCGGCCGGCTGAAATGACACAAGTCTTTTGCAGCGAGTGCTTTTCGGGCCATCCCCCCAGGTTTCCAAGCCGCGCGAAACGTTTTCTGACGGCCTCTTCGGAACCCCAAGCAGACGGGACACGGTCTCCGCGGCCATGTTCCGCCCGTGATACCTTGCGCGCGCCCATCGGGAACGATCGTGGCACGGCAGAGAGTGCCTGCGCTGTGAGACACCCAACTGGAGGATGAAAATGCTCCCTCACCAGCCCGGAATTCTGGCTCCGCTCCCCCGCGTGTCGCGCTATCTGTCGTTTCAGATGCGAGCGGGGTCCGCTCCCCGACAGGCGTTGGCGAAGGTGTGCTCCCGGGAGCTCGGTGAGCAGACGGTTGTCGGCCTGGGCCCGGCCCTGGTCGCGTCCGTCGACGGAACGATCGAGGCGTTGCGAGAGTTCCCCTCTCTCGTCGGCCCCGGAATCACGGTCCCGGCGACGCCGGCCGCACTGTGGCTTTGGCTCCGGGGAGAAGAGCCGGGAGAGCTCGTCCACGCCGCACGGGCCTGGACCAGGGATCTCGAAGAGGGGTTCTCCCTCGACACGGTCGTCGACAGCTTCGTCTTCGCCGGCGGACGGGACCTCACCGGATACGAGGACGGCACCGAGAATCCGACCGGAGAAAAGGCGCTCGCGGCAACATTCGTCTCCGGACAGGCGCCAGGCCTCGACGGCTCGAGCTTCGTTGCGGTGCAGCGGTGGCAGCACGACCTGGACCGCTTCGAGTCCTTCTCACAAGTCGAAAAGGACCACACGATCGGGCGGCGGCGCAGCGACAACGAGGAGCTGGATGACGCCCCCGAATCGGCCCACGTGAAGCGCACCGCCCAGGAGAGCTTCGAACCGGAGGCCTTCGTCCTCCGGCGGTCGATGCCGTGGGCGGGGCCCGACGGCGAAGGCCTCGTGTTCGTCGCCTTCGGCCGGTCGCTGGACGCCTTCGAGGCCCAGCTCCGCCGGATGGTCGGTCTCGACGACGGGATCACCGACGGGCTTTTCCGATTCAGCCGCCCCGTGACCGGCAACTACTACTGGTGCCCACCCCGGACCGACCGATACCTCGATCTGTCGGTCCTCAAACTTTGACCGTAGCGAAGCCCTCGCGACGAGGGCGTCGGTCGGATGGATCTGTCGGATCGCGAAAGCACCGCCCTGATTCGACTGCTGGACAAGATACGGGCGCGAGTCGGGCGACCCACCGTCGTCGAGCGGGCGCGGCGCGGGAGCTGATTCAGTTTCAATGAAGACCGGGCAACCGAGGACGGGACCCCGGCTTCTCGGGAGGTGATCGATGCAGAAGGGCAAGGACGTGATTCTCGTTACGGGAGCCACGGGCAACCAGGGCGGCGCCGTCGCCCGCGAGCTGCTGAGCGGCGGGCACAAGGTCCGAGCCATGACTCGCAAGCCCGAAGGCGAAGGGGCGAAGGCCCTGGCCGGGCTGGGCGCTGAGGTGGTGCAGGGCGACCTTGGAGATGCCGCGTCTCTCGAGCGCGCCCTCGACGGTGCGTGGGGCGCCTTCGCCGTGCAGAGCCCGTTCGAGGGGGGCGTCGAGCAGGAGACGGAGCAGGGAATCCGTCTTGCCGACCTGGCGAAGGAGACCGGCGTGCAGCATTTCGTCTACAGCTCGGTGGGCTCTGCTCACCGTGCCACCGGAATCCCCCACTTCGACAGCAAGTGGAAGGTCGAGGAGCGCATCCGGGAGCTGGATCTCCCTTCGTATACCATCCTGCGCCCCGTCTTCTTCATGGACAACTTCGTATCCCCCTGGTTCAAGCCGGCCATCGACGAGGGAAACGTGGCACTCGCCATCAAGCCCGAGACCCGGCTCCAGATGATCGCGGTGAAGGACATCGGCCGCTACGGCGCTCTCGCGTTCGAGAAGCACGCCGAGCTCGCCGGGAAGGCGATCGACATCGCCGGAGACGAGAAGACCGGGCCCGAGGCCGCAGAGATCATCGGGCGAGCAGCCGGGAAGTCGCTCGGCTTCTTCCCGGTGCCCATCGGGGAGATGCGCAAGATGAGCGAGGATTTCGCGCTCATGTTCGAGTGGTTCGACCGGGTGGGCTACGACGCCGACATCGAGACCAACGGGAAGACGTACGCCGTCACCCCGACGAGCCTGGAAGCGTGGGCGAAGGGCGCCGACTGGAGCTGAGCCTGGGATGGGCAGCTGCCGCTTCTCTACAGCCGGGAGGCCTGGAGGAGAACGCCGTCCCTGCGCATCCGACTCGAGCCGGCCGGGACGCCCTGAAGGGCCGCGCGTGGTATAAGGGCGATTCGGCTTGTCATTGGATTGGGATCAGCGCGCGCGATGGTGCTGCTTCACCGGCCGACACGGTATTGAATAGACATCGCCAGCAGGGGGCGGATCATGAGAGCAGCACTAGCAGTCGTGGCCATACTGGCCTTGAGCATGGTGGCCTGCGGCAGCGCAGAAGAGACCGGCAAGAAGATTGACGACGCCACGAAAAAGACGGGCGAGGCCATGAAGGAGGCGGCCGAGGACGTGAAGGATGGGGCGGCTGAGGTCGCCAAGGAGGCCGGTGAGGCGATGGACGCAGCCGGCGAGGCGGCGAAGGATGCCGCCGACGCGACCGGCGAGGCCGTCAAGGACGCAGCCGACGCGACGGAAGAGATGGCGAAGGACGCCGCGAACGCCACTGGCGAGGCGATGGAAGAGGCCGGCAAGAAAGTCCAGGACGCCACGGAGGCGTAGTTCGGCTCGGTCGGCCCGAGACCGCGTCAGTCGGGCTGGCACGCGGGCAGCGACTCGCACCCGGAGACGAA
>CAXMOH010000382.1:0-5167 GCA_964194855.1 uncultured Hyphomicrobium sp. | reverse complement strand
ATTGAGGAGTCCCGATGCGCTTCGCCAGCGTGGCCGAGATCAAGAACGGGCTGTCCGAGTACCTGGCCCGAGCCAGGAAGACGAACGAGCCCATCGTCGTCACCCATCACGGCAAGCCCTATGCACTCATCCAGCCGCTCGAGCAGGCGGACCTGGAGGAGTTGGAGTGGAAGCAGCTTGCGAGGAAAAAGCTCGTGAGCGCCTGGGAAGGCGAAGAGGATGCCCTCTACGACTACCTATGAGCGCGGTCAGGTCGTCGTCGTCAATGTTCCGTTCACCGGCCTGCAGGGATCGAAGCCCCGGCCGGCGTTGGTGGCGAGTGTCGGGGCATTCCACCAGAAGCTCCTCGATGTGATCGTCTGCCCCATCAGTAGCCAGCCGCGCTACTACGAGAAGCCCGGTGCCGGTGATCATCCGCTCGAGCACTGGAAGGCGGTCGGCCTGCGCCACCCGAGCACGGTGCGGATCTCAAACATCCTCGCGGTGGAGAAAAAGCTCATCCGGCGGGTGCTGGGCACGCTGCACTCTGAGGACCGCGAGCGAGTCGGCCACGGCCTGAGGCAGGCCTTTGGCCTTGCGTCGCCCGAGTAACGTCAAGTGTTCCTGACTGCGCCGCGAGCGCTCGCTGCTTTCTGACCTTCAGCCCCGGCCAGTCAGCGAAGCGACGGTCTCCCGGATCTTCTTCTGGGCTGCGGGGGCGAACCAGGCGTCCACGAAGTCCGAGCGGCTCTTTGCCGTCTGCTCTCGCATCCGCCCGAGGGTGGCCTCGCGCAGGTAGCCCTTCGTCGCGCCCAGGGCCCCGGGGTCGCGGCTGGCGAGCTCTTCGAGCCTGGCGAGCGCCGCAGCCTCGAACCCCTCGGCGGGGAGGACCTCGTGGACGAGGCCGGCCTGGACGGCGTCTTCGCCGGTGTGGTTCAGGCCGAGAAGCGCCACGCGGGTGAGTGCGGCGGCGGACACGGTGGAGCGGAGGAGGGTGACGACCCATCCGGGAAGCGGAAGTCCGACACGGACCTCGTTGAGGCCGATGGGAGACCCGGCTCGAAGCACGCGGTGATCCGCCGTCAGGGCCAGGATGCAGCCGCCGGCCACTGCCGCACCGGCGATGGCCGCCACCATGGGCTTTCGGAGCGCATAGAGGCCGAGCGACGCCTCCTCGAAACGAGTGAAGAAGCGCTCCAGGTCGGGCCGCTGGTACTCGAGGAGAGCCACCAGGTCCAGCCCGGGGCAGAAGAGTTTCGGGTGGGCCGAGGCCAGCAGGACGCCACGGATCCCGTCGTCCGAGGCGATCTCGTCCGTGGCTCGAACGAGGGCTTCGGCCAACGGCTCGTCGATGGCGTTGCCCCGGGCCTTGTCCAGCCGCAGGATGGCCAGGGGTCCCTGCCTCTCGACGCGGGCGCCGTTGCTCATCTCGCCTCCTTCGTCTCCGTCCAGGGGCTGAGCTCCTCGAGAGCTTGTCCTGCCTTCACTGCGAGCGGGCTGTCGGGTCGGAGCTCGCGGACCGCCTCGAGGTCCTCCCGAGCCTCGTCGTGCCGGCCCAGGGCGAGGAGACCGAGGGCGCGTTCGTAGTGCGCCCCGGCGTGTTCGGGCTCCTGCTCGAGGGCGCGGTCGAAGAACGCGACAGCTTCGGCGGTCTCCCCCGCGATCAGAAAATCGCGACCGATCTCGAAGAGAAGCTCAGCGCTTCCCGAGTCGGTGGGAGGCAAGGCTCTCGCGAGCTCCAGGGCGCGGTCGCTGCGTCCGGTGGCGAGGGCGAGCCGAACGTCCGCGTAGCCGCCCGTGGCTGTCGCCTGGGCAGGCGGAGCGGTCTCCTGGGGCGCCGCCTCGAGCGGCGGAGGATCGGGCTGGGTGCGCACCCTCGCGAGCTGCACGTCCAGCGGTCCCAGCCACGAGGACTCGTCGGGCAGGTGGACGCCGATGCGTCGGGCGCGATGACCGGGCGCCGTGATCTCGAGCATCCAGGAGCCGGCGGCGACGCCGTCGATGACGAAACGCCCGTCCGTGCCGCTCGTGACCTCCGGCCCGGTCTCCCCGTCGGAGGTGCGCATGGAGACCGTGGCACCGGCGAGCGCTGAGCCGTCCTCGTCGGTCACATGACCGTCCACCCGGGCCCGCCCCGCCCATTCCTGCGCAGACCCGGGCGCGACGTGACCCAGGGCGAGAACGAGCGCGATCAGCGGGAGTCTCATTCTTCGGGCCGTTGACCCAGGGAAGCGGCCCTCTGATTGACTGGCCTACTAGCCCGCCTTATTCACCATCTTTCTGCTGCGAGGCGCGATACGCTGCCTGCGCCGGGCGTGCTCGCTCCTCGCTTCGTCGACGGACTGTAAGTCCGACTCCTCGCTCGTCGACTGCGCTTGCCCGGCTCGGCTAGCGTCTCACGCCTCTCGCGACGAAATCTGGTGAATAATCCGGGCTAGCCTCCGATCCGGTCCAGGGCGCTCTGCATCGCCTTGCGGTAGTCGAAGTCCTTCATCTGGTTGTCGAGCTGCTCAGGGGTCGAGTTGATGGGCGCCTCGTAGGGCGGCTGAGCCAGCAGTCCCTGCAGGGTCGGCACGGCCTTGCGGGCCCTGCTCCCCAACGAGCCGAGGGCCCTCGTGGCGGCGATGCGGACGTCGTAGTTGGTATCGGTCTGCATCATATAGACGAGGCTGTCTACCGCTCCGGATCCGCCGGCCACCGCCAGGTCCCGGGCCGCGCGCGCGCGGACTGCGGGGTTGCGAGACCGTGAGGCGTTGTCGGCGTCGACGAGCTTCTGCTGCGCCGCGACGTCCTTCTGCTGCTGCTCCCGGAGCTTGGCCATCTGCTCTTCGGTCATGAGCTTGCCCGTGGCGTAGGCCTCCTCGAGCTTCGCGACGCTCTCGGCGAGCTTGGGGTCCTTGCGGCCGGCCTTCTCGGCCCTGGCCAGGTACTCTTTGGCCGGGTCCACCTCGCGCTTGAAGAAATAGCACCAGCCGATCCCGGTGTAGGCGTTTGCGGCCACCTCCGGGTTGATCTGGACCGCCAGCTTGTAGGCCGCAATCGCCTCGTCGTACGCCTGGGTGTAGAAGTAGGCCCAGGCGAGCCCGAGCGCGGCTTGCACCTGCTTGGGGTTGATCTGCAGCGCTTTCTTGTAGGCCGCGATCGACTCGTCGGCCTTGCTCATCCTGCGGTACACCAACCCCAGGTTGGTCCAGGCGGCCTCCTCTTTGTAGCCCGGCGTCTGGACGACCTTCTGGAGCTGGACGACGGCCTTCTCGTGGTCGCCGCTCAAGCCCAGGAGCAGGCCGTAGGTCGAACGGAAGTTGAAGTTCTGTGGTGCGAGCCCGACCGCGTGCCCATAGGCGTCGGCGGCGTCGTCGACGCGGTTGTTGACGTGATAGGCGCGGCCCAGCAACGCCCAGCCGTCGGCGTTGCCCGGCATGCCCTTCATCGCCTGCTCGAGATAGCCCAGAGCGGCCTTGTAGTCGTCCTCGCGCACGGCGACTTCGCCCAGAAGGAACTGGATCTCGGGGCTCGTCGGCATGTCGGCCGCCGCCTTCTTCGCCTCGGCGATGGCGGCGTCACGGTTGCCGCGGTTCAGCTCGCCCTTGATGAGGGCCAGCCTTGCCGGAGCAAAGCCCGGGTCACCCTCGAGGGCGCGGCGGTAGGAGGCGACGGCCTGGTCGGTCTGGCCGTTGGCTTCGAAGATGCGGCCGACGATCGTGTGCACGATGGGGTTCGTCGGATCGAGGAAGGCCCCCTGCTGCGCCTGCGAGATGGCTTCGCCCCAGTTGTTCAGGTTTTCGGCGACCAGCGAGCCGCCCAGGATGGCGAAGCCTTCGCCGAAGCTCTCGTCGAGCTCGATCGCCTTGCGCCCCGCGGCGACCGCCTCGGGTGGGCGAGCCAGCGCCAGCAGCACCCGTGCCAGGCGCGAGTAGGCAAGAGCCGACCGGGGAGCGAGCTGCACGGCCGTCTTGAGCGCGCCCTCGGCGTCGGCGTTCTGCCCGAGGCCGAAGAGCGCTTCGCCGCGAGCCACGTGGGCCATGGCGTTGCGCCCGTCGAGGGCCACAGCCTTGTCGGCGGCCTCGAGGGCTCCGGGCGAGTCCTCGCTGCGGACGAGAGCGCGGGCCCTGGCCGCCAGCGTGGTGGCCGTCTCGCCGGCCTGCACGGCCGTGTTCGCGATGAGGAGGGCTTCGCGGGCCGTTCCACGGCGCAGCGTGAAGTTCGCCAGGTTGGCCAGGGCGGTCGGCTTGTAGGCTGGCGACGCCACGTCTCCCGCCTGGGTGTATGCCGCGCCTGCTTCGTCGAGCTGACCCATCCGCTCGTGCAGCTGGCCGAGGGCGATGTAAGCCTGCGCTCCGCCGTCCTTGGTCGCCTTCGTGAGCTCCTTGACGGCGTCGTCCGGCTTTCCGTCTTCGAGTTTCTCGTAGGCCTTCTTGATGGCCTTGTCGAGCTTCGACTGCGCCCACACCGGTGTCGAGACGAGACCGAGGATGAGCAGCGCAACTGACATCTTCTTCATGAGCGAGACTCCGTCAATAGTTGGGATGGCGGCGATCGAACGGGCTGGGCATTATAGCCCTGTGGAGGCTCCCTCGGCAGATGAGGGTCTTTTCAAAGTACAAAATGTGCCTCAGTCCCATCCTAGCGCCATTAGCGCTCGCATGCTTTGCCCGGACTCATCCGGAGCGATTCGTCCGATCACGGTTTCCCCCCAGAGGCGAACGCAACAATTGCGGTCGGGTGTGCTCTTGTCTCGGAAAAGCGAACAGGATCCGGATTCGGGACGGGTGCGGGCCGATGGCGGTCTCGCGTAAGATGTTTTGCATCTGTGTTTTCGGGAGTCTCGCCGCCGTGCCGCTCGGCGGCATGTGACTTGCATCACATTGAGCAGGGCGAATCAATCATGCTTCAGAGCTTTGCTGATAGCTCATCCAACCTCTATCCGTTTCCCATCTAAAAATCCCACCCCCCTAAAGCGGGGACCATCCTCCTCAGCGTGCCCGGGGCGCCTCACGGCGCCCCGGACCCTTTTTCAGGGAGCTTCGGTCAGGACGTTCCAGCCTCGGCCTCGGCCTCGGCTTCCTTCAAGGCCTGGCGCGGACGCACCACCCCCCAGCCCTGGCGATCGACATCCACGTGGGGGAGTCGTCGCGCCGTCCGGATGAGAAGGAGCTTCAGCGGCCCGGGCTGAATCTCCGGGCGGACC
>CAXMOH010000381.1:0-5011 GCA_964194855.1 uncultured Hyphomicrobium sp. | reverse complement strand
TTCCGGCCGATCATTTCCGCGTGCCTCGCGGGCATTGTAGGCTCGATCCACCGTTATCCGCCGGCAAAGGCCGTGCCTTCACCGATTCCCGAGTTCCGGAACGGCTTGTCCTGCCGTAAGTTGTGAGTGGAGGAAGGTAAGATGAACCGCGACGAAGGACGGCCGCCGACTCGAGGCGTCACCCCACGCCTCGGCCTGGGGCTCACGATCATGACGGCCGGACTGTTGCTGGCCATGGACAACCTGGGCATCCTCGACGCGAGTGCCTTCTTCCGTTACTGGCCGCTGGGGTTCGTCGCTCTCGGCATCGCCCGGCTCGCCTCGCCCCCGACCCAGCGCCAGGGCGGGGTCTTCTGGCTCCTCATCGGCCTGATCCTCCTCGGCTTCACCACGGACTTCCTGAGCTTCCACCGGCTGTGGGCCCTCCTCCTCGTCTTCGTCGGAGGGAGCATCGCCTGGCGGGCCCTCCGACCGCAGCCCCCGCGGCCGGATACCACGACCGGCGTCGACATGATGGCGATGCTCGGAGGGAGCACGACCCGCAACAGCTCCTCCAACTTCCAGGGCGGTCAGGCCCTGGCCTTCATGGGGGGCTGCGAGATCGATCTCCGCAAGGCCGGCATCCAGGTGGAAGAGGCGGTCCTCGACGTCTTCGCGTTCTGGGGCGGCATCGAGATCCGGGTGCCGGAGGAGTGGCAGGTCATCAACAACGCCAATGCGGTCCTCGGGGCCGTCGAGAACAAGACATACTCGGCGCCCGACTCGAAGCAACGTCTCGTGGTGACCGGCACCGTGATCATGGGAGGCGTCGAGGTCAAGAACTAGGAGACCGTGGTGGAAGTGCTCCGCGAGCGAGGCCGAGAGATTTTTCGTCAGATCAAGGCGCCGAACCGCAGGCATACCGGGAGTATTCCTGCGGTTTGGCAACGCGGAGCTGGCGGAAAAGATCCGGCCTCGACGCGGTCTGACTTTCACCACGGGCTCCTAGGACGTCGCTAGACCATGCATCCGATCCTGGCAGAGTGGCGGCGCCTCGTCGCCTACCTCGCGGTCTGGGGTCTCCTCGGGGGCCTCCTGGCGGCGCTCCTCGCGACGTCGGCTCCGTTCGGCTGGCTCGAAGCGATCGTCTTCGCCCTTCCCCTCTCCATCGTCTACGGGTTCGTTGGGCTCGGGTCCTTCTGGGTCTGCCGCGCGGCGCCGCTCGAGCTAAAGCGCCTCGGCCGGGTTCTCGGAACACAGCTCGCCGCCGCCCTCATCTCGGCGACCCTCTGGCTGGTCGTCGGCCGGGGCTTTGCCTACGTCCTCGATCGACACGGGCCGTTCCCGGGGCTCGGGGCAAAGCAGGCCGAGGCGGCCCCGCTCCTCTTCGGCCTCGGCGTCATGCTCTACCTGCTGGCCGCGACGCTGCACTACCTGCTCGGCGCATTCGAGGCCTCGCAGGAGGCCACGCGCCGGGCGCTCGAGTTCGAGATCGCGTCGCGGGAGGCGGAGCTCAGGACGCTCCGCGCCCAGATCCACCCCCACTTCCTCTTCAACAGCCTCAACTCGATCAACGCCCTGATCGCCTCCCGGCCCGAGGAGGCGCGGCGGCTGAGCGTCCGACTGGGCGATTTCCTCAGGCGCAGCCTGACCCTGGGCTCACGCGAGCAGGTCCCATTGGCCGAGGAGCTGGACCTGGCGGAGACACTCCTCGCCATCGAGAAGGTGCGCTTCGGCGACCGGCTCTCCCACGAGGTCCGGGCGGACGACGGCGCCCGGGGGTGCAAGGTCCCGCCGCTCCTCCTCCAGCCGCTCGTCGAGAACGCGGTCACCCACGGGATCGCCACGATGCTCGAAGGAGGCACGATCCGAGTCACGGCGGAGCAGCGACGCGGTCAGCTTCGTATCGTGGTCGAGAACCCGCGCGACACGGAGTCGCCGGACCCGCGGGGTACGGGGATCGGCCTGCAGAACGTCCGCCGACGCCTGGAGGCGCTCTACGGAAACGAGGCGGAGGTACAGGTCCTCTCGGAGGCGGACTCGTTCCGGGTGGAGCTGCGCCTGCCCTGCTCGGACTGAGGTGGTGTGGCCGCCCCTCAGGCCGACGCTTTCGCTTTGGCCAGGGGCAAGGAGCGGCCGAGAACCGGGGCGATGATCCGCAGCTCGCCCATCAGCTGATCGAACTGCTCCGGGTAGAGGCTCTGGGGACCGTCGGAGAGGGCCTTCTCGGGATCGTTGTGGACCTCGATGAGGAGGCCGTCCGCACCCGCCGCCACGGCGGCCCGGGCCATGGGAATGACCTTGTCCCGGCGTCCGGTCCCGTGGCTCGGGTCGACGAGGATCGGGAGATGGCTGAGCTTCTTGACCACGGGGATCGCCGAGATGTCCAGGGTGTTGCGAGTGTAGTTCTCGAAGGTGCGGATCCCGCGCTCGCAGAGGATGACCTGGGAGTTGCCCCCGGCGAGGATGTACTCGGCCGAGAGCAGCCACTCCTCGATGGTCGAGCTCAGACCCCGCTTCAGGAGCACCGGACGGCGCACACGGCCGAGCTCCTTGAGGAGGTCGAAGTTCTGCACGTTGCGTGCCCCCACCTGGAGGCAATCCACGTAGCCCATCATCATCTCGATCTGCCTGGGATCCATGACCTCGCTGACGACGGCGAGACCACTTTCGTCGGCGGCGGCTCTCATCCACTTGAGGGCGTCCTCGCCGTGCCCCTGAAAGGCGTAGGGCGAGGTCCGAGGCTTGAACGCTCCTCCCCGGAGCACCCGAGCTCCCGAGGTAGCGACGCTCTTCGCGACTGCACCGACCTGCTCCCGGCTCTCCACCGAACACGGCCCGGCCATGGCGATGACCTCCGTGCCTCCTATGGGGACGCCGGCGAGCTCGACGATGGTGTCCTCGGGCTTGAACGTCCGTCCGGCGAGCTTGTAGGGCTCGGAGATGCGGAGGATCTGCCGCACGCCGGGCAAGACTTCCACCAGTCGCGGATCGATTGGCTTGGGAGGTGCCCCGACCGCCCCGAGAACCGTGTAGTCGATCCCGCTCGAGCGATGAACGTCGTAACCCTCGTCGCCGAGGGTCTCGATCACCTTCTGCACCTGCTCCTCGCTGGCCGCGTGCTCCATGACGATGACCATGCCCTCTAGTCTCCTTCCTTGTCCGGCGGAGGGGCAGTCCTGGCCCCGCCCGCGTCTTGATCTGCCCTGTCCTGGGCCAGCCGCTCCAGGCGCCGGCTTTCGTCGATGATCCGCTCGAAGACCCGCCTCACCGCGCCGCCGTCCAGGGGCCCGGGGTTGTTGGCCGTGGCCCGCTCCAGAATCCACACCTCGCGGCCGGGCTGATACACCGCCATGCCCAGGTTCCGCTTGAGCCGGCCGATCTCGACGGCGCAGGCCGAGCGGCTGTTGAGAAGCTTCATCAGCTGGTCGTCGATCGCATCGATCCGACGGCGGAGCCCCTCGACCTCCGGGGCCGTCTCGTTCCTGCCGTCTACGTCGCGCTGGTCAGCCATCGCACCTGTGCTCCGAGATCTCCTTCCGGCTGCTCCTCGAGAAAGCGCACCAGAGCGCTCCCCACCACGACACCGTCGGCCACCTTTCCGGCTTCGGCCACGTGCTCGGGAGTCGACAGGCCGAATCCGAGGGCCACCGGCACGTCGGTGAGACCGCGAAGGCGCTCCACCAGCGGTGCGGCCTCCGTGGAGAGCGAGTGGCGCTCTCCGGTCACTCCCGTGCGGCTGATGGCGTATACAAAGCCCCGGCTGGCCTCGGCCACTCGCCGCAGCCTCTCGGCGGGGCTGGTGGGCGAGGCCAGGAACACCGTGTCGAGATCGGCGCCACGGGCAGCCTGGATCCACTCGCCCGCTTCCTCCGGCGGAAGGTCGGTGACGAGCACGCCGTCGACCCCGGCCTCGGCGGCTTCGCGCGCGAGTCGCTCCAGGCCCCGCTGGAGCAGCGGGTTGAAATAGCTGAAGAGGAGGAGCGGCAGCTCGCTCCGCTCGCGAATGCGCCGCACCACGTCGAGCACGTCTCCGAGGGTGACACCCCGGGCGAGGGCCCGCTCGCTCGAGCGCTGGATCACCGGGCCGTCGGCGAGGGGGTCGGAAAACGGGACCCCCAGCTCGAACACGTCCGCTCCGGCCTCCTCCAGGGTCATCGCCGCTTCGACGGTCCGGTCGATCGAGGGGTCGCCGGCCGTGAGGAACGGCACGAACGCCGTGCGGCCTTCGGCCTTGCGACGCGCGAAGCGGTCTCCGATTCGACCCATGGCGGCCTCAGCGCCCTTCCTGCTGTTCGTCGCCAGAACGCACGGCTTCGTCCACGACGGCGTCCACCTCGACCTCCACCAGCATGTCGGGATCGATGAGGCCGCTCACCTCGACCATGGTCGCGGCGGGGCGGATGTCGCGGAAGATCTCGCCGTGGGCACGCCCCACGTCCTCCCAACGGGAGATATCGGTGACGTACATCCGCGTGCGCACCACGTCGGCAAAGGTGGCGCCGGTCTCGTGGAGGGCCTTCTCGATGTTTCGGAAGCACTGCAGGGCCTGTGCGTAGACGTCGCCCTTCCCGACAATCGTTCCGTCCGCACCGGTGGCGACCGTGCCCGCGACGTGCACGTGGGGGCCGAACCGCACCGCACGTGAGAATCCGACCCTGGGCTCCCAGGGACTGTTGCCCTTGACGTTGTGACGGCTGCTCACGCCGGCTCCTCCTTCGATGTGACGATTCCCAGGTCCTTGTCGCCCCGTCCGCTCAGGTTGACCAGGACGATGCTTCCCGCCAGGGAGGGCGCCTCGCGGACGAGCCACGCCAGGGCATGGGACGACTCGAGCGCGGGAAGGATTCCTTCGGTCTCACTCAGCAGGTGGAATGCGGCGAGGGCCTCCTCGTCGGTCACCGAGCCGTACTCGACCCGGCCTTCGTCGTGGAGAAGCGCGTGCTCGGGACCCACGGCCGGGTAGTCGAGCCCGGCCGAAACGGAGTGAGTCGGAAGGACGTTGCCGGCGGCGTCCTGCAACAGGTACGTG
>CAXMOH010000380.1:0-12060 GCA_964194855.1 uncultured Hyphomicrobium sp. | reverse complement strand
ACCGGGTCGTGCTGGACGAGATCCTGAAGACGTACTCGTCGCGCTGAGCCATCCCCACGGGACCGTGGTGAACGCGGACATTGGATTCGGCCAGAGAGTCAGGCCTGGAATGTCCGCTCTCGACCAGGAGCGGCCGGGCATAGACCTGCTGGGGCTCTGCTCAGGCACTCCCTCGAGCTTCTTCGCCTAGACTGAGGTGTCAGGGGGTCTGTGATGCGCGATCTGTGGCGATCCGTCGTGCTGCTCGTCGGCGTCGGGCTCGTGGTTGCCGCGGTCGTCTGCTCCCGCCCCCGGCCCGTCGCCCGCGGAGCACTCTCCCCTGCCGAAGCAGCGGTCGTCTCGGCATTCACCGGGAGCACGATCTCCCGTGAGAGCCCGATCCGGGTCGTGTTCAACGAACCAATCGGCACGGGTCGGCCGCTCAACGCACCTCTCGAGAGTGGGCCGTTCCGCTTCGATCCACCCCTCGAAGGGGTGACGGTCTGGACGTCTCCCAGCCGCCTCGAGTTCCGCCCCGGAGACCGTCTCGAGGAGGGCCGAACGTACTCCGCGCGCCTCGACCTCGAAGCTCTCCTCGGCAACGACGCCCCCGCCGATATCGATCGCTTCGAGTTCACGTTCTCGGCGATGCGTCAGTCCTTCTCGGTCAACATCGAGGGCCTTCTGGCGGCGGACACGTCCGACATCGCCCAGCAGAAGCTGAGCGGGCGCCTCGTCACTGCCGACGTCGAGTCCGACGCGAAGGTCGAGCAGCTGATCAGCGCCACTCAGGAGGGCAGGACCCTCGAGATCGCCTGGGACCACCACACGGACCGGCGCAGCCACGCCTTCGTGGTGAAGGCCATCGTTCGGGGCGCCGAGACCTCGCGTGTCGCTGTGCGGTGGAACGGCGGTCCGATCGGCGTCATCGAGGACGGAAGCCAGGAGATCGAGGTGCCCGCCGTCGACACCTTCACCGTGAGCCAGGCCCGCCCGGTGCAGGGCCGAGAGGAATATGTGGAGCTGCGCTTCACGGATCCGCTGCGCCCCAACCAGAGCCTCAAGGGGCTCGTCGTCATCGGTGATCGGGACGATCTGCGCTTCGTCATCCGCGGAAGCCTCGTCGAGATCTACGCCACGGGAGGCTTCTCGGGCGACATGACCGTCCGGGTCGCCGCCGGTGTCAGGAACGCCCTCGGGTACCGCATGAAGGAAGCGCGCGAGCTGGGCGTTGCGTTCGAGCCGGTCAAGCCCCAGGTGCGCTTCGCCGGCACCGGCGTCATCGTGCCCACCTCGGCCAACCTGACCGTCGCCATCGAGGCCGTGAACCTCCGCGCCCTCGTCGTCGAGGCCATCCGGGTCCCCGAGACCAACCTCCCCCAGTTCCTGCAGGTGAACGACCTGGACGGCGACCGCCAGCTGAACCGCGTGGGTCGTGTGGTCTGGAGCAGGACCCTCCCACTCGAAGTGACTCCCGACAAGCAGGATCGCCGGGTGGCGATCGGGCTGGATCTGTCTCCCCTGGTGGCGGACGGACCCGGCGGGCTCTATCGGCTCACGCTCTCCTTCCGGCGCTCGCACATCCTGTGGTCGTGCCCGGGCGACGCCGCGCTCGACGAGGAGCTGACGAGCGCCAGCGAGCTGGCCACGGGCGAAGAGGAGGCGAGCTACTGGGACGCCTGGCTGCAGGACGAGGGCCAGGATTGGCGGTCCCGATACGAAGGCCGCCGCGACCCCTGCAACCCTGGCTACTACCAGCACTTCTACGACCACGACATTCGCGCCTCGCGAAACGTCCTCGTGTCCGACATCGGCCTCATCGCCAAGGCGGGCGAGGACGGCACGGTGCTGCTGGTGGCCACGGACCTGCGTTCAGCGGCGCCCCTCCAGGGCGCCGCCGTCACGCTCACCGACTCTCAGCACGGCACTCTCGCCACCGGGCACACCGGGGGCGACGGCCTCGTCCGCCTCGAGGTGGAGCGGGCTCCCTTCCTCGCCGTGGCGCGCCACGGGAGACAGACCGGCTACCTGCGCCTCGACAACGGGAGCGCCCTCTCGATGGCGCATTTCGACGTGGCTGGGTCACGGTCTCCCAAGGGCCTCAAGGGCTTTCTCTACGGCGAGCGGGGCGTCTGGCGGCCGGGCGACACGCTGCACCTCACGTTCATCCTCCAAGACCCCTCGGGACGGCTCGCGTCCGCGGAGCATCCTGTTCGCTTCGAGCTTCTCAACCCCCGGGGGCAAGTGGTGAAGACCGTGACCCGAGTCGACTCGACCGACGGGTTCTCGGTCTTCGAGATCGCGACGCCGCCGGACGCTCCCACGGGCACCTACACCGGGCGGGTCACGGTGGGCGGGGCGGTCTTCGAAAAGGCTCTCAAGATCGAGACGGTCATGCCCAACCGCCTCAAGATCGGCCTCGACTTCGGACGCGAGATGCTGAAGTCGAGCGAAAGCCTGTCCGCCGCCCTGACGGCGACGTGGCTTCACGGTGCGACCGCCCGGAACCTGAAGGCCGACGTGGAGCTGGCGCTGTCCGCAGGGCGGACGCGGTTCGATCGCTGGGCCGAGTTCGTCTTCGACGACCCGACCCGGCGGTACGCGCCCGAGCGCCAGACCGTCTTCGACGGCGCCCTCGACGCCTCCGGTCACGCCCGGGTCGACGCGCGGGTCGACCCGGGGGATGCTGCTCCCGGGATGCTCCGGGCCGACTTCACGACCCGTGTCTTCGAGCCCGGAGGGGCGTTCAGCATCGACCGCTTCAGCCTCCCGTTATCGCCGTACGAGCGCTACATCGGCATCCGGGCGCCCAGGGGCGATCGGGCGCGGGGCATGCTCCTCACCGACACGACGCACGAGCTCGCCATCGTGGCGGTGGACTCCTCGGGACGCCCGACGGGCGACGGCACGGTGGAGGTGAAGCTCTACAAGATCGACTGGCGCTGGTGGTGGGAGAAGGGCGAGCGGGGCCTGGCGGCGTGGGCAGAGGCGACCGCGCACACGCCCCTCGACTCGGCGGTGGTGAGGCTCGAGGACGGAGTCGGGACGTGGCCCTTCGAGATCAAGCACCCCGAGTGGGGCCGCTACCTCATCACGGCTGCCGACCGGAAGGGCGGTCACCGGACCGGGCAGGTCGTCTACATCGACTGGCCGGGATGGGCCGGGCGCGGGCGGAAGGAGGCCCAGGGGGCCACGGTCCTGACCTTCGCCGCCGAGAAGGAGGAGTACGACGTGGGCGAGACGGTGACTCTCGTCCTGCCCACCCCGCAGAAGGGGCGGGCCCTCGTCAGCCTCGAAACCGGGTCTTCGGTGCTGCGAACCGAATGGGTGGAGGCCACCGGGACCGAGACCCGTTACCGTTTCGAAGCCACCCCGCGGATGGCGCCCACCATCTACGCCCACGTCACACTGCTGCAGCCCCACGGGCAAACGGCCAACGACCTTCCGATCCGCCTGTATGGCGTGACCCCGGTGAAGGTGCTGGACCCGAAGACGCGCCTCCGGCCCGTGGTGGAGTCGGCGGAGGTCTTCTCTCCCGAGAGCCAGGCGACGGTCACGGTCCGCGAGGGCTCGGGACGGCCGATGACCTACACGCTGGCCGTGGTGGACGAAGGGCTTCTGGGCCTCACCCGCTACGCCACGCCGAATCCCTGGGACCACTTCTACGCCCGCGAGGCCCTCGGTGTGAGGACATGGGACCTCTACGATCAGGTCCTCGGCGCCTGGGGAGGGGTGCTGGAGCGTCTGCTCGCCATCGGCGGAGACGAAGAAGGCGTGCGAGCCGACGCACGACGCGCCAACCGCTTTCCACCCATGGTGCGTTTCCTCGGACCCTTCCGCCTGGCTGCGGGAGCCTCGAGCACCCACGAGGTCGACGTGCCCCAGTACGTGGGAGCCGTCCGGGTGATGGTGGTGGCCGGACGGGATGGGGCCTTCGGTGCGGCCGATCGGCAGGCCTTCGTGCGCCGCCCGCTCATGATCCTGGCGACACTCCCCCGGGTGCTCGGGCCCGAGGAAGAGGTGGCGCTTCCGGTGTCGGTCTTTGCCATGGAGCCGCAGGTCCAAGACGTCGAGGTGTCGGTGAAGACCTCCGGGCCACTCCAGGCCGATCCGCCCGTCCGCAAGACGCTCTCGTTCGACGCCCCGGGCGACGATCTGGTGAGCTTCGATCTCCGCACCGCATCGGGTCTCGGCGTCGGGACCGCCACGGTGGAGGCCGTTTCGGGCACGGAACGAGCGGCGCAGACCATCGAGATCGACGTGCGGATGTCGACGCAGCTGGCGGTGGACGTCCTCGGCTCGACGCTACAGCCGGGAGAGTCCTGGGAGCCCAGGGTGTCCTTCCCCGGGATTCCCGGCACGAACGAGGCGACCCTCGAGGTGTCCCGGACTCCCCCCCTCGACCTGGGACGACGGCTCGCCTCGCTGCTGCGATACCCGCACGGCTGTGTGGAGCAGGCCGTCTCCGCCGCCTTCCCCCAGCTCTCCCTCGGCCGCCTTCTCGAGCTCGCCCCGTACCAGGAGGAACGCGTCGAGAAAAACGTCAAGGCCGCCCTGGAGCGACTGCAATCGTTCCAGACCTCCAGCGGAGGCTTCGGGTACTGGCCCGGCGACGACGATCCCAGCGATTGGGTGACGAACTACGCCGGCCACTTCGTCCTCGAGGCCCGGGCCGCTGGCTACCTGCCCCCACCCGGGATGCTCGACCAGTGGACGCGGTTCCAGAAGAGGCGGGCGCGGGCCTGGGTCCCGGGATCGGGACGGGCCGAGCTCGTGCAGGCCTACCGGCTCTTCACGCTGGCCCTGGCCGGGGCGCCCGAGCTCGGGGCCATGAACCAGCTCCGCGAGCAGGACGCTCTGCCCGTGACCGCCCGCTGGCGGCTGGCCGCGACGTACGAGATGGCCGGCCAGCCCGAGGCGGCGGACGCGTTGGCCACTCCGGGCCCGGTGACGGTCAAGCCCTATCGTGAGCTGGCCGGGACCTTCGGCTCCGACGTGCGGGACCGGGCGATGATCCTCGAGTCGCTCCTCATCCTCGAGCGGGGCGACTCCATCGGGCCTCTCGTGCAGAGCCTCTCCCAGTCCCTCTCCTCGGACCGCTGGCTCAGCACGCAGGAGACGGCGTACGCGCTCCTGGTCCTGGCCCGATCGGCGGGACCGGTGGGAGCCGACACGGAGTTCACGTGGGCGTGGCGAGACACAGAAGCGGTCCGGGCCACGTCACCAGCTCCTCTCGTCCAGCGCGAGCTCGAGACCGGCGAGGAGACGCGGGGCTCCCTCGTCGTGAACAACGTGGGCGAGGCGGTCCTCTACGCTCGCCTCATCCTCTCCGGGATGCCTGCGGTCGGCCGCGAGACCGCCGCCTCCAACGGGCTCGTGCTCGGCGTCGAATACAAGACGACGGACGGTGGGGCTCTGGATCCGTCGCGTCTCGACCAGGGGACCGACTTCAAGGCCATCGTGACCGTCACCAACACCGGGGAGCGGGGCGACTATGACCAGCTGGCCCTCTCGCATCTCGTCGCCTCGGGCTGGGAGATCCACAACGAGCGGATGGGTCCCGGCGGTCGGCGGCCTCCGACGGGTATCACGTACCAGGACGTCCGCGACGACCGAGTCTACAGCTACTTCAATCTGCGAGCCGGGGAGACGAAGACCGTGGAGCTTCTCCTGAACGCCAGCTACCTCGGCCGCTTCTACCTCCCGCCGGTCGGGATCGAGGCCATGTACGACGCCACGATCAATGCCCGCGTCGTGGGGCGCTGGGTCGAGGTGGTGCAGGCGGGGAGCCGCTAGGAAGCGGCGCGCCACCAGGTGAAGACGGTGAGGTTCAAGCGGCCACGATGGCGACCAGGCTTCGGCGCGAAGTGCGCCGGGGCCTCGCTCCTGGGCCTGTTCGCCTTCTGGGCGCTGGTGCCGGTGGTCCCGTTCGACGACCCGCTCTCCACGGTGATCCTCGACCGCGAGGGCGAGCTCCTCGGCGCGACGATCGCCGCGGATGAGCAGTGGCGTTTCGGAGTGGCGGGAGCCGAGGCGGTGCCGGAGAAGTTCGTGGCCGCCATCACCTGCTTCGAGGACCGCCGTTTCTTCCGGCACCCCGGCGTCGATCCCCTGGCGCTCGTCCGCGCTCTCGGCCAGAACATCCGCCAAGGTCGCGTGGTGAGCGGGGGCTCGACGCTCACCATGCAGGTCGTGCGCCTGGCCCGCAAGGGTCGGCCGCGGACATACACGGAGAAGGCCGTCGAGGCGGCGCTGGCTCTGCGCCTTTCGATGTCGCTTTCGAAGAAGGAGGTCCTCGCTCTTTACGCCGCCTACGCCCCGTTCGGCGGAAACACCGTGGGCCTCGACGCCGCGGCGTGGCGCTACTTTGGTAGTGCGCCGGCGCGGCTCTCCTGGGGAGAGATCGCGACGTTGGCCGTGCTCCCGAACGCACCGTCGCTGATCCACCCGGGGCGAAACCGGAACCGGCTCCTGCTCAAGCGCAACCGGCTGCTCGATGCGCTGCGGGAGCGCGGCGCCCTCGACACCATGAGCGCGAGGCTGGCCAAGCGCGAGCCCCTGCCCCCGGCGCCCAGGCCGGTGCCGCGCGTCGCCCCGCATCTCCTCGAGCGGGTGCGAGCCGAGCGCCGACAGGGAGCCTGGCAAACCGGTGAGCCGAGCCCGTGGGTGCGGACCACCCTTTCCCGCGACGTGCAGACCCGAGCCAGCGTCGTCCTCGAGCGACACCACCGCCGGCTCTCGGCACGCGGCGTCCACAACGCCGCGGCGCTCGTGGCCGAGGTGGACACGGGCCGCGTCCTGGCCTACATCGGCAACCTCTCGCACTTCGACCTGCCCGACCGGGGACACTGGGTCGACGTCGTCCCCGCGCCCCGGAGCACCGGAAGCATCCTGAAGCCGCTGCTCTATGCGGCGATGCTGGACGCCGGCGAGGTGTTGCCCGGACAGCTCGTCCCCGACGTCCCCACACGCCTCGGGTCCTTCCACCCGGAGAACTTCGACCGCACCTACTCGGGGGCCGTTCCCGCCCAGCGGGCTCTCGCCCGCTCGCTCAACGTCCCGGCGGTGCGGCTGCTCCGGGCCTTCGGCACCGACCGCTTCACGGTGCTGCTCCGCCGGCTCGGGCTCACGACCCTCCAGAGACCCGGGGCACACTACGGCCTCTCGCTGATCCTGGGAGGGGCCGAGGGGACCCTCTTCGACGTCACCGGGGCCTACGCCGGGCTCGGGCGGCTCGTGACACGCACCGAGCGTGGGCGTGGGGAGTCCCAGGAGGGCGCGTTCCATCCCCTGACCTATCTGAGCGAGCCGTCTCCGGGGACTCGGAGCAGGAATGGCGACGCCCCGATCGGCCCTGGCGCCGCCTGGCTCACCCTCGAGGCCATGCTGGAGGTGGAGCGGCCCGGGGACGATTTCGCCTGGCGCGCGTTCTCGTCGTCCCGAAAGATCGCGTGGAAGACCGGAACCAGCTACGGCTTCCGGGACGCCTGGGCGGTGGGCGTCACGCCCCGTCACGTGGTGGGCGTGTGGGCGGGCAACGCGGACGGCGAAGGACGGCCCGGTCTCACCGGGTACTCCGCCGCCGCCCCCATCCTCTTCGATCTCTTCGACCTCCTCCCGGGGCGCGGCTGGTTCGAGGAGCCGGATCGAGACCTGGCCCGAATCGAAGTCTGTGCCGACGGCGGCATGCGCCGGGGTCGGCACTGCCCCGCGGGCCGGGAGCAGCTCGTGACGATTCGGGGACTGGAGACGCTGCCCTGCATCTACTGTCGGCTCGTCCACCTGGACCGGGGAGGCGACTGGCAGGTCCACGGAGACTGCGAGCGGGTGAGGGACATCCAAAGCGTGCGCCGGTTCGTCCTCCCGCCGGCGATGGAGACCTACTATCGCCTTCGGCACGCCGACTACCGGCCCCTGCCGCCGCTGCGTCCGGATTGTCGCGCGGCGGTGGGTCCGAGAGATGTCGCCGCTCTCGATTGCGTCTCCCCGCGAGAGGACGCGACTCTCTACGTTCCAGTCGAGATGGACGGCTCGCTCGGGCGGGTCGTCTTCGAAGCCGCTCACCGCGACCTGGCGACCACTGTCTTCTGGCATCTCGACGGCGAGTACCAGGGCCGGACCCGCGACATTCACCAGATGGCCATCGCCCCCCCGCCCGGGAGCCACGTCCTGACGCTCGTGGACGAGAGCGGCGAGTCCGTCACGCGACGCTTCCGCGCACTGGGAAGGTGGTAGGGCGTTCCTGCTTCACCACGTCCGGCCCCAGCGGTTCGCCCGCACCCACGGACTCGCCATGGCCGGGCCGAGGGAAGGGTTGACGGGGGCCAGCTGGGAAATGACTATCGGTCTATGCGATCGGATGGCGTCAAGACGCTTCTACTCCTGGCAGCCTCACTCATACTCACCCTGCTTGTGCTCGAGATTGGCCTCCGGTCGTACGGGTACGAGTGGCTCCACCTGAACCGGTTGCGCACGGAGAGGGAGATGGTCCTCCGGCGGTCCCCAAACCAGGACATGCGATACGAGCTCACGCCTGGGGCCTCCGGTCGGGCCTGGGGAGCCACGGTGGCCATCAACTCTCTTGGCTACCGAGGCTACGAGGGCGTGCCCGGTAGGCATTCTGGTTACCGAATCGTCGTGCTCGGCGACTCGATCGCCTTCGGTATCAAGCTCCCTGTCGAGGCAACCTTCGCACACCAGCTCCACCGACTCCTGCTCGCAGAAGCGCAAGACTCCGAGGTCTTGAATCTTGCCGTCCCTGGCTACGACACGATCCAGGATGTCGCATTACTCGAGTTCCGGGGACTGGACTATCGTCCCGACCTGGTTGTGGTTGCGTACTGCCTGAACGATGCAGGAGTTGTGAGCGCGGAGCTGCAGTACCTCGAAAGATGGAGCGTTCTCTACCGATCCCGCTTGGCACAGTTCGTGGCCGAGAGGATCAGTCGACTTCGGCACTACAACTGGCGGCGCCACAAGAACACCCTGGAGGTGTTCCGCCGGGAGTATGAAGGACAAATCGACGAGATCGGACCTGACGAGGGCGAGCTACGTGCGCTGATGGCGAGCGTCCCCGAGCCGCATCCGTCCCGCTGGTACGGGCATCCCGATCGCGTTGGGAGAATCCGCTACGCGTTTCGGCGTCTGGGACACCTGGCCGTCGAGAATGGATTCTCGGTCGTGATCGTGGTGTTACCGTGGCTCACGGGCGATTCACACACATACCCTCACAGATCGGCACATCGCATCATCGAGATGGAGTCCCGTCGTGCAGGATTCGATACGATCGATCTTACGGACGAATTCATGCGTGCAGGTGTCGAGAATCTCAAGATCGCTCGTAGGGATCACGTTCACCCGAACAAGGCAGGCCACACGATCATCGCACAGAGATTACTGGAATACGTTCGCACGCAGGCGCGAACACAGGCACAGTGATCGGACTGTCACGCTGCTCCCGATGAGGCGAGCGTCCGTTTTCCCCTCGGCAGCGATACCGTCGAAGCGTGTACCCCAGCTCAGCGCCCAGAGACGATCTCCTCGATCCGAAGATCGAGCTCCTCCACCAGCTCGGGGTGTTCGAAGCTCAGGTTGTTCGTCTCGCCGGGGTCGGTCTCGAGATCGTAGAGCGTCTGCATGTGGGACCAGGGTCCGGGGCGCAAGTACTTCCATCGCCCGGAGCGGAGCGCCGAGGGTTTGCGCCCGTACCAGAACACGAGCTCACGGCCCTGGTCGATTCCATCGCCCGGGATGCGATCGACCTCTCCGGTGATGAGCTGGCGGATGTCCTGACCGTCGTACCGACGATCGGGCAGCGCGGCACCGGCAAGGGCGGCCAACGTCGGAAACAGGTCGAGGGTGCTCGTCGGATCGTTCACGACCAGGCCGGGTGGGATGCGACCCGGCCACCACATCACGGCTGGCACCCGGACCCCCCCCTCCTGGAGCGAGCCCTTGCCTCCGAAGAGCGGCCCGGCCGAGCCCGGTCCCTTGGGAGGGATGACGGGTCCGTTGTCGCTGGTGAAGATCACGAGCGTGTTGGTGTCCCGCCCGAGATCGGTCAGGGCCGCCATCAGCTCGCCCACCGTCGCGTCGAGTTGCTCGATCACGTCGCCATAGATCCCACCCGCGGAGGTCCCCACGAACTCGGGCGCCGGGAGGTTGGGCAGGTGTGGATCGCGATGCGCCAGGTAGAGAAAGAAGGGCTCGTCGGGATGATCCGCGATGAAAGAGATGGCCTCGGCCGTGTAGCGCTCCGCCCACAGCGCGGGCGCTACCGTGTCCGATGTGGGCTGGTCACCAAAGATGGCGTCGGACTCGTCGATCCCCGAGAGAATCCCGTAGTAGAAGTCGAAGCCGTGGTGGATGGGCATCTCCTCGGGAACCCAGCCCAGGTGCCACTTGCCCACGGCGCCGGTCGCGTAGCCGTGATCTTTCAAGACGTCGGCAATCGTGAGCTCGTCGTCGTTCAGGCGATCCGGGGGGTTCCATGGAATACCGGTCCGTATCGGCCAACGACCGGTGAGGAGCGCCGCCCGCGATGGGGCGCAGATGGGCACGGGCGAGTAGAAGCTCGTGAACCGGGCCCCCTCTTCGGCGAGGCGATCGATGTGGGGCGTGCGAATCGTGGGATGGCCGTAGCTCGACAGGTCGCCGTAGCCCAGGTCGTCGACGAATATCACGACGAAGCTTGGGGGACCCGACGCCGGCGTCGGTGTCGCCACCGGGACCGGAACGGAGGTGGGAGCGGGTCCGTCGCTGCCTCCACACCCAGGCGCGAGCGCGACGAGGGCCAGCGCTGCGATCCAACCTAACGGTTGCCGTCTCCTGCCGGCGCACATCCCACCACTTTAACACCGGGTGAACGAGACTCGGGGCCTGGCTCCACTGGATTGCTCGGGGCCGGCGGCCACTTGCCGGTGCACCGAGCGGGCCCGCGGGTACAATCAACACAAGAGATCTCCTGCGGGAAAGTCAGTCAGGAGCGACCTCGGCCCATGGAGGCCAGGGCGTGGTGTCGCGAGAGCCGGTTTCGGAGGGATTCCCAATGGTGAAGACCGCCATCAACAACCCTCATCTGATCATCGTGGCGGCCCTGGCCACGATTGTCCTGGGCATCACGTCCTACCAGCGGATCCCTGCCGATCTCCTGCCCATCTTCGAGACCCCCGCCGTCCAGATCGTGACCTTCTACCCCGGCATGCCGCCGGAGGTGATGGAGCGCGACATCATGAGCCGCTTGGAGCGCTGGACCGGTCAGTCGGTCGGAATCGAGCATCAGGAAGCCAAGGCGATGTTGGGGGTGTCGGTCGTCAAGGATTTTTTCCGCGAGGGGATCAGCCTCGACACGGCGATGAGCCAGGTCACCTCCTACGCGATGAGCGACATGTTCTACCTCCCGCCCGGGACCATCCCTCCCATGGTGATGCCCTTCGACCCGACCGCCTCGGTTCCCCTCTGCCTGGTCAGCGTCTCCAGTCCGACCATGAACGAGAAGGAGCTCTACGACGTCGCGTACTTCGAGCTTCGGAACCGGCTGCAGTCCATCCAAGGGGTCATTGCTCCCGCGGTCTATGGAGGGAAGCTGCGGAGGATCCTCGCCTACGTACACCGGGACAAGCTGGAGGCGCGGGGTCTGTCCCCCATGGACGTCGTGCGGGCGCTCAACCGGCAGAGCGTCTTCATCCCGGCCGGGAACATCAAGTCGGGTGATCTCGACTATCAGATCTTCGCCAATGCGATGCCCCGACGGGTGGAGCAGCTGAACGACATGCCGATCGCCATCAGGAACGGGGCTCCCGTCATGGTCAGCGACGTCGCCGAGGTCAAGGACGCCAGTCAGATCCAGACCAACATCGTTCGGATCAATGGTCGCCGGCAGGTCTATATCCCGGTCTACCGCCAGCCTGGGGCCAACACCATCGAGATCGTCAACTCGATCCAACGCAACCTGGGGCGCATTCTGCAGCGTCTGCGCGAGATGGACCCCAAGGCAAACGACCTGTCGCTGGAGGTGGTTCTGGATCAGTCCGTCTACGTGCGCAGCTCGCTGCGGGCGTTGCAGTTCGAGGGTCTGCTCGG